>NZ_JAUNPC010000001.1:134604-141207 GCF_030536915.1 Paracoccus sp. (in: a-proteobacteria) | reverse complement strand
AAAGTACAGGCCTGTTTTTATTACAGATTGCCAGCGCTCTATAGACGGAACCAAGAAAATGGTTAAGTCTTGGCTGGTTGGAAACATGTTTGCAGGGCAGACTGATGCAGAAGCTACTGCGCAGGCAACAGTAGACCATCTCACAAACATAAAAGAAACGTCAGAGCACGGACACCACTTCCTTCGCGACAAATGCAAGGAGTTTGGACTGGTCATTGAGGATCTAGAGAGCTCGCAAGACCTTCAAGAAGCAGTGCTAAGTGTTCATCATGGCTATGTTGCATCCTTTTCAAGGCTAAGTTCAATTAAGTTCATAGAGAATTCAAATGGAACTAGCTGGAATGTTTCCGAGTCTTGAACTCAGATAGCGCAGACTCAGCGCCGGACTCAAAGTGCTAATATTATAACCCGACATAGATCCGAACTATGTCGGGTTATAGTTTTCTTTTAGGACTTCTTTTACCCTCCCCATGCGCCACCCGGATCAACCCCTCCACCGGGAACCCCCGGTCCTCCGCGATCCCGACGAGCTGCCGGTAAAGCTCCTCCTCCATCCCCGGCTGCCTCGCCAGAATCCACAGATACCCCCGGTCCGGGCCCGAGATCATCGCCCATTGGTAGCCCTCGTCCAGCGCGAAGACGTGGTAGCCGCCGGGGAAGCCGGGGAAGAAGCTGACGGCGAGGCTCGCCACATCCGGGTCGCCCTTGAAGCGGGCGGTGCCCTCGATGGACTTCCGGCGGCCGTTGCGGATGCCACTGTTGACCACCCGCACGCTGCCGTCCTCGTTCAGCGCGTAGTCGGCGGTCACGTCGCTCATGCCGCGCTCGAAGCGGTGGTCAAGGCGGGCGATCTCGTACCAGCGGCCCATGTAGAGCCGGGCGTCGAAACCCGAGACGGGCTCGATGCCCTGCGGCACGCGGGTCATGATCGCGCGGGAACAGGCGGACAGGGCGGCAAGGGCGGCAAGCCCGGCGGCGATGGTGCGGATACGCATGGGTGAACCTCCTTGGATCGGGGTCCAACGCCCCGAGGGGGCGGAAGGGTTGCGTCTGCATCACCCGTGCATCGGATGTGCATCGGTCGTGCATGGCCCGTGAGGGATCAGAAGGGCGGCGGCGCCGAGAAGCTCAACGTCACGTTGCTGTCGGGGTGCCGCAGCCGCAGCGACTCGGCATGCAGCATCAGCCGGGGGTGGTCGGCCGCCGCGCCACTCGCATAAAGCGGATCGCCCAGGATCGGATGCCCGAGGCTCGCCATGTGCACCCGCAACTGGTGGCTGCGCCCGGTCAGCGGGTAAAGCCGGACGCGGGTTTCCTCGGCGCTTGCGCGGATCACCCGCCAGTCGGTCTGCGCCGGGCGGCCCGTTTCGTGATCCACCTTCTGCCGGGGGCGGTTCGGCCAGTCCACGATCAGCGGCAGGTCCACCCGGCCCTCCTTGGGTTCCAGCCGGTTCCAGAGCCTTGCAACATAAGCCTTTTTCACCTGCCGCCGCTCGAACTGCTGGCCGAGGTGCTTCTGGGCAAAGGGCGTCAGGCCGAAGACCATGATGCCTGAGGTGTCCAGATCCAGCCGGTGCACCAGCAGCACGGTCGGAAAGGCCCCGCGCAGCCGGTTGATGAGGCAGTCGGCGCGGTCCTCACCGCGCCCCGGCACCGACAGCAGCCCGGCAGGCTTTTCCACCACCAGGATCTGGTCGTCGTGGTGGATCAGGCGGGGCTGTTCGGCGGTCGGCTGATAGGTGAAGCTCATGGCCTCGGCTTAGCGGGCCACCAGCCGCACCGCCAGCCCCGCGAACATCACCGCCGCGATCCGGTTGAGAAGGCCCAGCCTTCCTGCCAGCCGCATCCCCAGCCAACCCGCCGCCATCCCGTAAGCCATTGTTATCAGGGTCGCGGTAAAGGTGAAGATCAGCCCGAGGCCCAGAAGCTGGTGCCAGACCGGCCCATGCGCGGGGCTGGTGAACTGCGGCAGGAAGGCCAGCAGGAACAGCACCGGCTTGGGGTTGAGGATGTTCGACAGCGCCCCCCGCCGGATCACGTCGCGCGAGCGCACCACCATCCGCGCCGAGGGGTCCGGCGCGGGCGCGGTCCAGGCCTTCCATGCCAGATACAGCAGGTAGCCCGCACCGATCCACTTGATCGCCGACAGGGCCTCGGGATGGGCGGCGATCACCGCGCCAAGGCCCAGGGTCGTCAGGGTGACGTGGAACAGGACACCAAGGCCGACGCCCAAGCCCGCCAGCGCCCCGACCCTCGGCCCGCCCTGGATGCCCGAGGCGGTGGCGAAGAACACGTCCTGTCCGGGTGCCGCGTTCAGCACCAGCCCGCCCGAGACGAAGGCCAGAAGCTGCGCCATGGGGATGTTGCCCAGCGTGTCCCAGATCATTGCCGTTCCTCCTGCGGCACGCCGTCCGCGATGTCGTAATAGTCGCCCTTGTCACCCGTCCAGATGTGGCGCTGCAGGCGCAGGCCAGTGGGCGGCTCGATGCAGCCCAGCGCCACGTCGGTTTCCCCCCGGCCGAAGGCGCGCCAGAAGATGGAACTGCCGCAGGTGTCGCAAAATCCCCGCTCGGCCTTGTCCGAGGACTTGAACCAGCGGACGTGATCCTCGCCCTCGATCTCAAGCCGGTCGTCGGGGACGGGAACGGCGGCCCAGACATGGCCGGACCAGCGGCGGCACTGGCTGCAATGGCAGGCGGCGATGTCGTCCAGATCGCCCCGGATCGTGACCCGGATGGCGCCGCAGAGGCAGCGGGCGTGGCGTGTGGTCATGACTGCGCCTGCTGCGGCAAGCCGTCGGTGATGTCGTAATAGTCACCCTTGTCGGCGACATAGATATGTCCTTCCAGCCGCAGCCCTGTGGGTGGCGTGACCGCGCCCGCCGAGACGGCCGTGCGGCCCGAGCCGGTCTCGCGCCAGAACAGCGACGATCCGCAGGTGGCGCAGAAGCCGCGCTCGGCCTCGTCCGAGGACCGGAACCAGCGCAGGTCATCGCCCTCGATCACCGGGTCGCGCAACTCGGCGCCGGCCCAGAAATGGCCGCTCCAGCGGCGGCATTGCGAGCAATGGCAGGCGCCCACCGGCTCGGAAGTCAGCCTGCCTGTGAAAGTCACAGCGCCGCAGAGGCAGGCGCCGCTGATCTCAGAGCCTTCCGAAGACATCGCGCATCATCCCTTCCAGCGCCTGGGCATCGGCTTCAGTGAACGCATCCGGCCGGTCGCTGTCTATGTCCAGCACGCCGATCAGCCGGTCATCCGCGCCGATCACCGGCACCACGATTTCGGACCGGGTCGAGGAGGAGCAGGCGATATGGCCCGGAAAGGCCTCGACATCGGGGACAAGCTGCGTCTGCCGGGTGCGGGCCGCGGCCCCGCAGACCCCGCGCGAGAAGGGGATCACCAGGCAGCCGTGGCCGCCCTGGTAGGGGCCGATCTTCAGCATCTCCGGCCCGGTCACGCGGTAGAAGCCTGTCCAATCGAAGCGGTCGGAGGCCCGGTGCAGCTCGCAGGCGATGGTGGCCATGAGGGCGATCTCATCGGTCTCGCCTTCGGTGAGGGCGCGGATTCGGGCGGAAAGGGCGGTGTAATCTGTCATGCGCGCCACGCTACAGCCGCGCCCTTCGGCGGAAAAGGGGCGGCGCGCTGGACTGTCGCGGCCCGTGACGCTAGGGACGGCGCGATTCTTCCGCCGCTGAAGGCCTGTCCCATGACCGACCGCATCGACCTGCGCCGCGCGCTGATCTCCGTCTCGGACAAGGAGGGGCTTGTTGAGTTCGCCCGGGCGCTGGCCTCGCGCGGGGTCGAGTTGCTCTCCACCGGCGGCACCGCAAAGGCGCTGCGCGACGCGGGACTTGAGGTGCGCGACGTGGCGGAGGTCACCGGCTTCCCCGAGATGATGGACGGCCGGGTCAAGACGCTGCATCCGGCGGTCCACGGCGGCCTTCTGGCGCTGCGCGACAACCCCGACCACCGCGCCAGCATGGAGGCGCACGGGATCGCGCCCATCGACCTGTTGGTGGTCAACCTCTACCCCTTCGAGGAGACGGTGGCGAAGGGCGCGGCCTACGGTGACTGCATCGAGAACATTGACATCGGCGGCCCGGCGATGATCCGGGCTGCGGCCAAGAACCATGCCTTCGTGACGACCGTCGTGGACGTGCAGGACTACGACGCCGTGCTGACGGAACTGGACGCGGGCGGGGGCGCGACGACCCTGCCCTTCCGCAAGCGGATGGCGCAGGCGGCCTATGCCCGCACCGCTGCCTATGACGCGGCCGTGTCCACCTGGATGGCGGCTGCCATTGGCGAGGACACCCCGCGCCGCCGCGCCTTCGCGGGGACGCTGGCGCAGCCGCTGCGCTATGGCGAGAACCCGCACCAGGCTGCCGCCTTCTACACCGACGGATCGAGCCGCCCCGGCGTGGCGACGGCCCGCCAGTGGCAAGGCAAGGAACTCAGCTACAACAACATCAACGACACCGACGCGGCCTTTGAACTGGTGGCCGAGTTCACCGAAGGCCCCGCCGTCGCCATCATCAAGCACGCCAACCCCTGCGGCGTGGCCCGCGCGGAAACGCTGGAGGACGCCTACCGCCGCGCCTTCGATTGCGACCGCACCTCGGCCTTCGGGGGGATCGTCGCGCTGAACGGGCGGCTGGACGCCGCGACCGCCCGCGCCATCACCGAGATCTTCACCGAGGTCGTCATCGCCCCCGAAGCCTGTGACGAGGCCCGCGAAATCTTCGCCGCCAAGAAGAACCTGCGCCTGCTGACTACGGGCGGGTTGCCGGATGCGCGTGCGGGCGGGCTGACCTTCCGGCAGGTCGCGGGCGGCTTCCTGGTCCAGACCCGCGACAACGGCCATGTGACCCAGGCCGACCTGCGCGTGGCGACGCAGCGCCAGCCCTCCGAAGCGGAGCTTGCCGACCTCATGTTTGCGTGGACCGTTGCCAAGCACGTCAAGTCGAACGCCATCGTCTATGCGAAGGACCGCGCCACCGTCGGCATCGGCGCGGGCCAGATGAGCCGGGTCGATTCGACCCGCATCGGGCGGCGCAAGTCCGAGGACATGGCCGAGGCGCTGGGCCTTTCCGGGCCGCTGACCGAGGGCGCGGCGGTGGCCTCGGACGCCTTCTTCCCCTTCGCCGACGGGATCGAGGCGCTGGCCGCAGCCGGCGCCCGCGCCGTGATCCAGCCCGGCGGGTCCATGCGCGACGACGAGGTGATCGCGGCGGCGGACCGCCTCGGCCTCGCCATGGTCTTCACCGGACAGCGCCACTTCCGCCACTGATGAGCGACGACGCCGAAGCCCCGAAGCCGAAGAAGCCGCGCGCCAAGCTTGCCGCGCCGGATGGCGAGGCCGCCCCCAAGCCCTCGCGGCCCGCCGGGACCGCGCCCAAGCGCCGGCGCAAGTCCGAACCGCCGCCTCTGCCGCCGAAGACCAGCCTCTGGTGGGCGGCGGGTACGGCGCTGATCATCCTCGCCCTCGACCAGCTGACGAAATGGATCGTGGTGCAGGCAATGAACTTGGTCGAGGTGCAGGCCATCGACGTGATCGACCCCTGGCTGAACCTGCGTATGGCCTGGAACCAGGGGGTGAACTTCGGGCTGTTCTCCTCGGATGTCGAGGTGATGCGCTGGGTGCTGATCGCAGTCGCCGTAGTGATCTGCGCCTGGGTGGCCGTGTGGCTGGTCCGGGTGCGGCCCGGAAAGCTGGCGCAGGTCGCGGCGGGATTGCTGATCGGCGGGGCGCTGGGGAACGTGATCGACCGGGTGGCCTATGGCGCGGTCGCGGATTTCCTGAACATGTCGCTGCCCGGCTGGCGCAACCCCTACAGCTTCAACGTGGCCGACATCGCGATCTTCGCGGGGGCGCTGGGGCTGGTCTTCCAGCCCGGCCCGCCGCCCGGGCCGGAACCCGCCAAGTCCCGCGACAAGAACCGTGACGGCACCGGCAAGACGCGCTAGAAGGGCGGCGACGCTTTCCAGGGTGGTGCCATGCGGGTTCTTCTGCTGACTCTCTCGGTCCTCGCGCTCGCGGCCTGCGAGAACGACGGCCGGCTGATGAACCTGACGGCCTCGGACGACGGGCCGGAGGAATTTGCCATCGTCCCCACCCGGCCCCTGCAGATGCCCCCCGATCTTGCGCAGTTGCCGGCGCCCACGCCCGGCGGCGCGAACCTGACCGACCCGAACCCGGAAGGCGACGCCATCGCCGCGCTAGGCGGAGATCCCGACCACCTGGCCCGGCAGGGCATCGGCGCGGGCGACGCGGCGCTGGTCGCCCATGCCGCGCGGGCAGGCGTGACGCCCGGCGTGCGGCAGGTCGTGGCGGCCGAGGACCAGGCGCTCCGCGCCCGCCGCGGCCGCCGCCCGCTGGAGGTGCTGGCCGGCACCAATGTCTACGGCCGCGCCTATGCGCCGCAGACGCTGGACAGCCAGGCTGAACTGGAACGCTGGCGCCGCACCGGCGCGCAGGTGCCGACGGCGCCGCCTGCGGCCGGGACACGCTGAACGGGCCTCGTCTTTCGGCGGCCAAATAACCGCGGGGGGGGGGGGCGCGCCCCCCGGCGCGGGGGCGGCCTCCGCCGCGGCGCCCCCCCCG
>NZ_JAUNPC010000001.1:90242-134594 GCF_030536915.1 Paracoccus sp. (in: a-proteobacteria) | reverse complement strand
GCGGTGCTGGGCGGCCCGCCGCGGGGGGGGGGGCCCCCCCCCCC
Organism: Paracoccus sp. (in: a-proteobacteria); assembly: GCF_030536915.1. Taxonomy (GTDB): domain Bacteria; phylum Pseudomonadota; class Alphaproteobacteria; order Rhodobacterales; family Rhodobacteraceae; genus Paracoccus. The sequence goes on along the minus strand of NZ_JAUNPC010000001.1, from coordinate 134,550 downwards.
CCCCCCCCGCTTCGGGCACTCACTCGACGTCGCCGCCCGCATGGGGGTTTTCCACCCCCCTATGAATGGGGCCAAGAGCCCCATTTATCCCCCCGAGGATATTTGACGCCGAAAGACGGAGTTCGGCCTGCCCCGCAAGTCCCGGCCCGTTCACCACGGCTTGACCGCCCCCCGGCTTGCGCGCGCCGCATCAAGCGGCCACCCTCTGTTCCGCACCCGCAAACCGGAGGCCGCTTGATGCGCCGCACCCTTGCCTTCCTGCTCGCGACCGCCGCCACGCCCGCACTGGCCGAGATGCCGCCGGGCATCAGCCATTTCACGCTGGACAACGGGCTTGAGGCCGTGGTGATCGAGGATCACCGCGCCCCGGTTGTCGTCCAGATGCTGTGGTATCGGATCGGATCGGCCGACGAACAGCCGGGCAAGTCCGGCCTCGCGCATTACCTGGAACACCTGATGTTCAAGGGCACCGACAAGCTGGAAGCGGGCGAGCTTTCGCGCACCGTGACCGCGAACGGCGGCCGCGACAACGCCTTTACCAGCTATGACTTCACCACCTATTTCCAGCGCATCGCTTCGGACCGGCTGGACCTGGTGATGGGGATGGAGGCCGACCGGATGGCCAACCTGCGGATCGGCGAGGACGACTGGCAGGCCGAGCGCCAGGTCGTGCTGGAGGAACGCGCCCAGCGGACCGACAGCGACCCCCGGGCGCTTTTCGGCGAGGAACGCGCCGCGGTGCAGTATTACAACCACCCCTACGGCCGCCCGGTGATCGGCTGGCGGCAGGAGATGGAGGGTCTGACCCGCGACGACGCGCTGAAATGGTATGACGACCATTACGCGCCCAACGTGGCGGTGCTGGTGGTCGCGGGCGACGTGACGGAAGACGAGGTCCGGGCGCTGGCCGAAAAGCATTACGGCCCGATCCCCCCCAAGCCCGACGCGCCTCGTGCCGAGCGCCCGCAGGAACCCGCGCAGAACGCCGAGCGGCGGATGACCATGGCCGACCCGCGCGTGCCGCAGCCGATCCTCAGCCGCAGCGTCATCGTGCCCGAACGCAATCCGGGCGACCAGAAGACCGCAGCCGCGCTCAGCGTGCTGGCCGAACTGCTGGCGGGTTCGGCCCAGACCTCGTTCCTGGGCCAGCGGCTGGTGCTGACGGGGCAGGCTCTGTGGGTGGGCGCGGGCTATGACGGGCTCAGCGTCGATCCGACCAGCTTCTCGCTGGCCATGGCCTATGCGCCGGGTGGCGACGATGCGGCGGCGGAAGCGGCGCTTGAGGCAGGCATCCGCGACTTCCTGGCCGAAGGGCCGGACCCCGCGCAACTGAAACGGGTCAAGACCCAACTGCGTGCGGCGCAGATCTACAAGCAGGATTCGGCCCATGCCCGCGCCTATGACTATGGGCAGGGGCTTGCCGTCGGGCTGACGGTCGAGGACGTGAACGACTGGCCCGAGATCCTTGCCGCCGTGACGGCCGAGGACGTGCAGGCGGCGGCCCGGCTGGTGTTCGAGGACCGCGCCGGGGTCACCAGCCTGCTGAAGCCCGCAGCCCCCGGACAGGTGGCCGGGGCAGAGATGGCCGCGGCCGGGGATGGGGGCGGAACCCCCGCAGGCGAGGGCGGGATGCCGGCTGCATCGCCGGAGATGGACGCCAGCCCGGCGCCCGCTTCGACCGCACCCCCGGCAGAGGCCCCGGTTGCCGCCGCGTCCTCTTTGCCCGAGGAAGCGCCCTACCCCGACACCGCCCCCCCCGGCACCGAGACGGCGGCGCCCATGCCTGCCGACACGCCGCATCCGGCGCAGCCGGCGCCCGCCTCGCCCCAGCCCGCGCCGACTGAGGAGCAGACCCGATGATCCGCAGCTTCCTTTCCGCGCTGGCGCTTGCGCTGCTGGCGGCCCTTCCCGCCCGCGCCATCGACATCCAGGAAATCACCTCTCCCGGCGGGATCACCGCCTGGCTGGTCGAGGATCACACGATCCCCTTTGTCGCCGTCGAGATCGCCTTCCAAGGCGGCGCCTCGGTCGATGCGCCGGCCAAGCGCGGCGCAATCAACCTGATGACCGCCCTGCTGGAGGAAGGCGCGGGCGAACGCGACGCCGTGGCCTTCGCCGAGGCGATGGAGGAGCTTGCGGCCTCGGCCAGCTTCGACGCCTCGGACGACGCGGTCAGCGTGGGCTTCCGCGCGCTTACGGAAAACCGCGATGCCGCTGCCGACCTGCTGGCCGATGCGCTGGCCCGCCCCCGCTTTGACCCCGACGCCATCGAGCGGGTGCGGGCGCAGGCGCAGTCGCTGATCCGGGCGCAGGACAGCGACCCCAATGCGATCGCCTCGAAAGAGATGGCCCGGCAGACCTGGGGCGACCACCCTTACGGCACGGTCCTGACCGGCACCGCCGAGTCGGTCGCGGCCCTGACCCGCGACGATCTGGTCGAGGCCAAGGACCGGGTGCTGGCCCGCGATCGGGTGCTGGTGTCCGCCGCGGGCGACATCGACGCGGCGGCGCTGGGGCGTCTGATCGACCCGATCCGCGGCGATCTCCCAGCGGAAGCGACTGCCCCCTTGCCCCCCGAACCGGAACTGCTGCTGACGGGCGAGACCACGGTGATCGACTGGGACAGCCCGCAGACGGTGGTCAGCTTCGCGCAACGCGGGCTGCCGATGGATCACCCCGATTACTTCGCCGCCTTCGTGCTGAACCACATTCTCGGCGGCGGCGGCTTCTCGTCCCGGCTGATGGAGGAGATCCGGGAAAAGCGCGGGTTGACCTATGGCGTGGGCACCGGCCTTGCCAACATGGTGCTGGGCGAGACATGGGCGGGCGGCATGGCCACGGCGAACGCCCGCACGGGCGAGGCGGTGGCGCTGGTGCACGAGGTCTGGGCAGGCATCCGCGACGGCGTGACCGAGCAGGAACTCACGGACGCCAAGACCTATCTCACCGGCGAATATCCCCTGCGCTTCGACGGCAACGGGCGGATCGCGGGCATCCTGTCGGGAATGCAACTGATGGGGATGCCCCGCGATTATGTGAACACCCGGAACGAGAAGATCGCCGCCGTCACCGCCGAGGATGTCCGCCGCGTTGCGCAGGAGGTGCTGGACCCCGAGGCGCTGGAATTCGTGCTGGTGGGCCGCCCCGAGGGGATGTGAGCGCCCCCAGGGTCATGCAGAAAGGCGCAGGGGATGACCCTGCGCCTTTTCCTTGAGATGCCGGCAGGGGATCAGGGATTGACCTGAACCGCCCCCGACCCGCCCAGGGCCGCCCCGGCCACGGCGCCCACGGGCCCGCCCACGACCGCCCCGGTTGCGGCGCCGGTGGTGGCGCGGGTGGCGGTGTTCGGGCCGCAGGCGGCGATGGTCAGGGTGGCGGCGGCCAGCAGCATCGCGGTCATCGTCTTCATGGCAGTCTCCTGTCAGATCACGTTCAAGAAAGTGAGATCGGGAAATCAAGCCGTCCGGGGGCGTTGCGGTTCCAGAATAATCCGGGCGCGGGGGGCGAAACGTTTACGCCCGGTCCCGGCGGCTGCTATATCCGGGGCGATGACGCGCCCCGACCCCCGCATCCCTCCGGTGATCCGCCAGCTTGACGAGGCCGCCGCCAACCGCATCGCGGCGGGCGAGGTGGTGGAACGCCCGGCCTCGGCGGTGAAGGAGCTGGTCGAGAACGCGCTGGACGCGGGCGCGACCCGGATCGGGATCGCCATTGCGGGCGGCGGCAAGCGGCTGATCCGGGTCACGGACGACGGCTGCGGCATGACCGCCAGGGACCTGCCGCTGGCGCTGGCCCGCCATGCCACGTCCAAGATCGACGGATCGGACCTGCTGGACATCCGCAGCTTCGGCTTCCGGGGCGAGGCGCTGCCGAGCCTCGGCGCCGTGGGCCGTCTGACCATCACCAGCCGCGCCGAAGGCCACGAGGCCGCGCGCATCGCCGTCGAGGGCGGCCGGATCGAGCCTGCCCGCCCCGCCGCCGCCAACCGCGGCACCGTGGTGGAACTGCGCGACCTGTTCTTCGCGACACCCGCCCGGCTGCGCTTCCTGCGGACCGACCGGGCCGAGACCCAGGCCATCGCCGAGGTGGTCCGCCGCCTTGCCATGGCCGAGCCGTCGGTGGCCTTCACCCTCAGCGACGAGGACGAGGGCCGCATCCTCTTCCGCGCCGATGCCGAGCAAGGCGATCTGTTCGACGCGCTGTCCGCCCGCATCGGCCGGGTCATGGGCCGCGAGTTCATCGAGAACGCCATCCCGCTGGATGCCGAGCGCGACGGGCTGCGCCTGACGGGCCTTGCCGCCCTGCCGACCTATTCGCGCGGCGCGGCGGTGGCACAGCATCTTTATGTCAACGGCAGGCCGGTGCGGGATAAGCTGCTGACCGGGGCGCTGCGGGCGGGCTATTTCGACGTGCTGCCGCAGGGACGCCACCCGGCGGCGGTGCTGTTCGTCCATTGCGACCCGCAGGGCGTGGACGTTAATGTCCATCCGGCCAAGGCCGAGGTCCGCTTCCGCGAACCGGACGCCGCGCGGGGGCTGGTCGTCGCCTCATTGCGCCATGCGCTGGCGGGGGTGGGGCACCGTGCCTCCTCGACCGGCGGGGCGGCCACGCTGGCGGCGATGCGGCCCGGAACGACGTCCTTCCGGCGTGATCCGCCGCCGTCGCAGGCGGCAGTCGCCGCCGCCCATGCGGCGCAGGCGCCGCTGGTGCCCGTTGCGGCTACCCCCCCGCCCCAGGGTTTCGCCGAAACCGCCACGACTGCCTTTCCCGCTGCCGCGCGGGTCGAACCCGTGGCCGAGGCGCCCGACGCACCCCTTGGCGCGGCCCGGGCGCAACTGCACGGCAACTGGATCGTGGCGCAAAGCCGCGACGGCATCGTGATCGTGGACCAGCACGCCGCCCATGAGCGGCTGGTCTACGAGCGGCTGAAGGCGCAGGCAGCGCAGGCGCGCGTGCCGTCGCAGGCGCTGCTGATCCCGGCCATCGTGGATCTTGGCGCGGATGCCGAGCGGGTGCTGGCGGCGGCGGATGACCTCGATCGCCTCGGCCTCGTCATCGAGCCCTTCGGCCCCGGCTGTGTCGCGGTGCGCGAACTGCCAGCCGCGCTGGGGCAGGCGGATGCGGCGGCGCTTTTGCGCGACATCGCCGACGAGCTGGCGGAACAGGGCGCCTCGGACCGGCTGCAGGGGTGTCTGGACGCGGTGCTGTCGTCGATGGCCTGCCACGGTTCGGTCAGGTCGGGCCGCAGCCTGACGGGCGAGGAGATGAACGCGCTTCTGCGCGAGATGGAACGGACGCCGCGATCGGGCCAGTGCAACCACGGTCGCCCGACCTGGGTGGAACTGCGGCTGTCCGACATCGAGCGGCTGTTCGGGCGCTGATTGACGCGGCCCGGCCTGCGGGCCAGAACCGGGGAAAAGGGGAACTGCCATGCTGGAACTCGGCGCCGACAAGATCGCCTTCGTCATCCTCCGCGCCCGCGACTATGACCACGGGCCGGACGGGCGCGGCGGCCGCAACGCCTTTGAACTGCGCGACTTCATCGCCGACATGACCGAGGACGAGCAGGCCGAAATGACCGCCGTGATGTGGATCGGCCGCGGCACCTTCGACGCGGATGACCTCGAGGAAGCGATCTCGACCGCACGGGCGGAAAAGACCACGCCGACCGAGGACTACCTGATGGGCGAGCCGCATCTGGCCGACCATCTGGAAGCGGGCATGGAGGCGCTGGGCCTGACGCCGGGCGAGGAAGAGGACGCGCTGCTGCGGGGATGAGGCAGGTCCGCGCTGTCCGAAGGACAGCCGATCCGCGGCCAGCCTCGATCCGCAAAGGACCAAGGGCTGCATAATATGCGGTGGGGCCGCTCCCATGCAGGGTTTGACCCCATTCATGGATGAGGTCCGTGAACGCAGAAACACCCTGTTCTGCTGGCTGCGGGCTTCGCAGGCATGTCATCGGGGGGGCGCGGTCGAACCTGCCCCTGCAACGTCGCCGTAAAAACCCGGCCAGGTCGTCGAACCGGCATCAACCTGCCTGGCATGGGCGAGACCGATGAAGCCGGGCCAATGATGGCGTGACTTGATCGGCCTGTCGCGCAGGAAGCCAAGGTCATCCGCGCGAGCGGCAACCACATGCGGCGCGAAAACGGGGCAGCTCTCGGAAACCGCCAGAAAGGGCATGGGTGAGGCCATCCCTCACCCATGCCCCGCTCCTCGAAATCACTCGCGCGTCACCCGCACCAGTTCCCCGTTCGGCTTGTCGGTCAGCAGCATGACCGCGCCATCGGCGGCCAGATCCACGTCGCGCACCCGGCCGATGCCCTGCAGGTGCCGCCCTTCGCCCGCGACCCCGTCGCCGTCCAGTTGCAGCCGCACCAGCCCGTGATCGCCCTGCAGCGCGCCGGTGAGGATCTGCCCCTCCCATTCCGGGAACATCCCGCCCCGGTAGAAGACCATGCCCGAGGGCGCGATCACCGGGTCCCAGTAATAAAGCGGCTGCTCCATCCCGTCGGCCTGGGTGATGCCGTCGTTGATCGGCTCGTCCTGGTAGGACACGCCATAGGTGATGACCGGCCAGCCGTAGTTCTTCCCGGCCTCGATGCGGTTCAGCTCGTCCCCGCCCTTCGGCCCATGCTCGATGGTCCAGAGCTGGCCACTGCCGTCCAGCGCCGCCGCCTGCACGTTCCGCAACCCCTTGGCCCAGATCTCGGGCAGGCCCAGGTCGGGGTTGCCCTCGGCGGGGGCGCCGGTCATCGCGTCGATGCGCAGCAGCTTGCCCAGGTGGTTGTCGTCCTGCTGGGCGCTATCGCGGATCGGCACGTCGGACCGTTCGCCCAGGGTCACGAACAGGTTGCCCTGGCCATCCAGCAGCAGCCGGCTGCCGAAATGCTTGTCGCCGTCATAGACCGGCACCTGCGCGAAGATCTGCTCGACGTTTTCCAGCGTCGAATTGTCCTGCGACAGCGTGGCCGTGGCGACCGCCGTGTGGTTGCCGCCCTCGGCCGGGGCCGCGTAGCTGATCCACAGCCTGCGCGTTTCGGCGAAATCGGGGGCGATCAGCACGTCCAGAAGCCCGCCCTGCCCGGTAGCCGAGATTTCGGGCAAGCCGCCGATGGGGTCGGACAGTTCGCCCTCGGCGGAAACGATCCGCAGCCGGCCCGGCCGCTCGGTCACCAGCCAGCCGCCGTCGGGCAGCTGCACCATGCCCCAGGGATGTTCCAGCCCGTCGGCGACGACGGTGGTTTCCAGCGCGATGTCGTCGGCCAGCACGGGCGCGCGGGTCTGCCCCTCGAAGGCCGGCACCTGGTCGGGCGCGTTGGGCGGTGCGGCGTTGAAATCCTGGGCCGAGGCCACGAAGGGCAGGGCAAACAGCGCGGCAAACGCCGCGGTGGGGCGGAGGAATGGCATGGGCAACTCCCTTGTGTCTGCCCTGCAAACCGGAGAACGGAGGATTCGTTCCGGCGCCTGACCGAAGCGTGAAGACAGGGGTTGCCGCCCCTGCCTTGCGCCGAGAACTGCTTGTTCCCGGCGTCGGGGAGGCGAGGGCGGCTTCCGAGAGGCTTCTGCGAAGAAGGGCGCTTGCCGGGGCGCGGCCTGACGCGGGCCTGTCCAGCGCCGGGCAGGACGGCCGACCGGATCAGGGGTGCGCGATCCGCCCCCTCTGCGCAGCGCAGGGACCGGCAGGCAGCCCGGCTTGACTGCCCCGGTCGCCCCCTGTCCGCAGGCTGGCCGGGAACGCCCGGAACTGCCGCTTCAGCCCTTCAGGTGGTCCACCTTGGCCATGTGGTCGGCGATGTCGCCCGCCTCGACCAGCCAGCGGCCGATCAGGTCGGGATCGTCGGGGGCGGCGTGGACGCCGGCAGGGAAGGCGCCCGCCAGCACCGCCTCGACCGCCAGCGCGACGGGGACCGACACGAGCTGCGCCATCGCGGTGCCGTTCTTGTCGCCCTGCGCGTCCAGCACCCATTCCTTGTCGAACACCGCCTCGTTCCCCCGCATCGCGGCAAGGCGGACGAACAGCACGACGCGGTCGGGCTCACCCTCGGCATAGGCGTGGCGGGACCAGAACTCGTCGGCCATCTCGCCCAGGCGGGCGTCGCCTTCAGGGCCGGCAAGGCCCTCGACCTCGGCGAAGACATCGGCCCAAGCCTCGGACCAGCCTTTCAGGCGGATCGTGCCGCGCACGAAATCCCTGATCTCCCAATCGGGATCGAAGCCGTACTGGCCGATGAAGGCGGTGGAATCGCGGTTCGGATAAACCTCGAAATGCTCGGGCACCGGCAGCGGCGCCTCGTAGGGCTCGATCGCGTGCCAGGGACGCTCGACCCGCCGCTCCTCGCCATCGCGGATCGACAGGGACGGCGAGCGCAGCGCCCGCAGCACGCCCAGCGGCGACCACGAGAACTTGTAGCGGAAGGGGTTGGGATGTTTGGGAATGCCGCCGCAATAGCTGGTGAAGCTGATCCGGTCGCCGGCCCTGGCCACATGGCGGTAGTCCGCCACCAGCTCATGCGCCATCAGGTGGTCGATGCCGGGGTCCAGCCCGACCTCGTTCACCAGCGCCACGCCCGCGTCCATCGCCGCCTGTTCCAGCGCCGCCATCTCGGGCGAGATATAGGACGAACTGACGAAATGCGCCCGCTTCCCGATGCAGATGCGGGCCACGACCGGGTGCTGGTCGGCGGGCAGCATGGACACCACTACGTCGCCCGGCTGGACCGCCGCCGCCAGCGCCTGCGAGGTGTATTCGCGGATGTCGGCGGCCAGGTCGCCGACCGCCTCGCGCGCCTTGTCGACCGTGCGGTTCCAGACCACGACGGGGGTCTGCCCCTGCAGCAGCCGCCGCAGACCGGGGATCGAGGAAAGTCCGGTTCCGACCCAGTGGATCGTCATGGCGCAAGCCCTTTCAGATGGGTGTCACAGATATCGGCGGCGCGGCCCCAGGGGCCGGTATCGATGGCGTCCAGCGCCCGCAGCACCGGCAGCAGTTGCGCGGCATAGTCAAGGCTCGATTCCCGCGGCAGCATCGAGGGCAGGTTATCGATGGCCATGACATCGAGCGGCGGATTGTCCGCCACCCGCAGCACAGGCGTGTCCCATGTGGTGGTGCGGTCATAGACGCGGACCGGATTGAAGGCGCTGGTCGGGTCGCAGGCGATGTCGCCGATGACCCTCAGGGCGCGGCCGGGGTTCACGGCGCTTTCCGGGACGAAGACCGGGCAGCCGGGCTGCGCGAGGATGCAGTTGAGGAAGACCTCGTGCAGCAGGATTTCCGGGAAGGGCCCGCCATGCGCGGTTTCCGCCATGTCCCATTTGGTGACCCGGACGCCGACTTCGGCGCAAAGGTCGGCCGCCCCGCTGCCCACGCGGCCCTTTGCGCCGATGACGATGGCGCGGGGACGGGCATGGCCGGTCCCGTCCAGTTCCGCCCGCAGCGCCGCCGTCAGCGCGTCCTTGCCGGGCCAGGTGCCGACAGGCGCGCAGATCTCGCCCCGCTGCTGCGCGGCCCAGGCCTTCAGCGTGACCGCCGCGCCCGCGTAGCCCGCCCAGTAGCCGAAGGCCGCAAGGCGGCGGCCCTTGTCGTCCAGCAGGTATTCCAGGTCGTAAAGCCGCCCGCCGCCCTCGCGGAAGCGGCGCAGCAGCACCTCGCCCGCGGGCTGGCCCTTGAAGGCATGGCCGAACATGATGTGGCGGTGCATCAGGGGGTTGCCGTCCTCGGGCAGTTCCTTCAGGCCGAAGATGATGGCGTCCACGGGCGCCTCAGGCCACGACCCTTCAGGCGCGATCGAGGCCCCGGCGGCGCGATAGTCGGCGGTCGGGATCACGCGGCGGGGGCTGTCCTCGACGGTGACGCGGAAGCCGCGGCGGATCAGGTCGCGCACGCCCTCGGGGGTGATGCCGACCCTGTCCTCGTTGGGGCGGCTTTCCGCCCGGACCCAGAGATGCACCATCAGACCCCTCCTCCTGCTGCCGCCGGCCCGCGGCGGGCCATTCGTCCATGCTGCGCGACAGTTACGGAAAGGCGATGCGGTCGTCCAGACGCGGACGGCGAGCGCCAAGGAAGGGGCCGTCGCCAGCGGCATCGATGCGGGCGATGGCGGCGGCGATGTTTTCGGTGATGACCGACATGGTCCAGGCGGTCGCGTGGACCATCGTCCGGGCGTCCAGCGCCAGCGCCACATGGCCCGGCCAGAACAGCAGGTCGCCGCGCTGGATCGTCTCGGTTTCAGGAAAGGCCTCGCGCTGCAGGTCGCTGTCGCCGGGACAGGCGATCCCCGCCCCGTGCAACGCCGCTTGCGCCAGCCCCGAGCAGTCGATGCCCCAGCGGCTGTTCCCGCCCCACAGGTAGGGCGTGCCGAGAAGGCGCAGGGCGACCTCGGCCGGGTCATCGGCAGGATGGTCCGAGATGTGCTGGAGCGGCACGAGGAGGCCGTCCGCCAGTCGCGCAAAGCGGCCCTCGGTGCCCGTGACCGCCAGCCGTGCGCCCATGGACAGGCTGCCCCGTTCGGGCTGCTTGAAGTCGGGCGCGGGCCGCTGCCGTCACGCGATGGCTGATTGCGGGGCGTTCCGCGGTCAGCGCGGACAGCGCCACCCAGCCGCAATAGCCGTCCGCCGCTGCCTGCACGAAGCCCCAGCCGTCGCGTTCCTCGATCAGTGTGACGTCGGCGCCGTGCAGAAGCTGGCGGTCCCGGGCGCCCTCGGGCGCGCGCAGCAGGTCGGCCAGCGGAGCGGCCAGCCGCATCGGCCGGCCATCGGTCAGCGTCTCCCGCGCGACCCCCGATCCGCGCAGGGCCACACGGTCGGTGGCGGGGGTCAGGCGGCGGTCCATCAGGCGATGGTCGGCAGCGCGTGCAGAATCGCGCGCATCCCCTGCCCGACGCCGCCCTTGGGCCGCCCCGGCGCCGCCGCGGGCTGCCAGCCGTAGATGTCGAAATGCGCGTAGACTCCCGCCCCGCCGGTAAAGCGGCGCAGGAACAGCGCGGCGGTGATCGCCCCCGCGAAGCCGCCCGAAGGGGCGTTGTCGAGGTCCGCAATGGCGGGCTCGATCATGGATTCGTAGGGCTCCCAGAAGGGCATCCGCCAGACCGGGTCGGCATGGTCGCGGCCCGCCTGATACAGCGCCTCGGCCACCGCGTCGTCGTCGCAGAAGAAGGGCGGCAGGTCAGGGCCGAGGGCCACTCGCGCGGCCCCGGTCAGTGTGGCCATGGACAGCAGCAGGCCCGGGCTTTCCTCGGCGGCATAGGCCAGCGCGTCGGCCAGGACCAGGCGGCCCTCGGCGTCGGTGTTGTTGACCTCGACCGTCAGGCCCTTGCGGCTGGCCAGCACGTCGCCGGGGCGGAAGCTGTCGCCCGCGACCGCGTTCTCCACCGCCGGCACCAGCACCCGCAGCCCGCCTGCGCGGCCCAGCCGTGCCAGCGTCTCGGCCAGGCCCAGGACATTCGCGGCCCCGCCCATGTCCTTCTTCATGATCAGCATCGAGGCCGAGGGCTTGATGTCCAGTCCCCCGGTGTCGAAGCAGACCCCCTTGCCGACCAGCGTGAGCGCAGGCCCCTCGCCCGGAAAGCGCAGGTCGATCAGCCGCGGGGCGCGGCCCGGCCCAGCCGCGCGACCGACGGCGTGGATCATGGGGAAGCCCTCGGCCAGCGCCTCGCCCGTGATCACATCCACAGAGGCGCCGTGCCGGGCGGCCAAGTCACGGGCGGCGGCTTCCAGATCGGCCGGACCCATGTCGGAGGCGGGCGTGTTGATGAGGTCGCGGGCCAGATACTCGCCCGCCGCCATCGCCAGCACGGCCTCGCAGTCCACGCCCTCAGGGCAGACCAGCCGGGCCTTCGGCGGCTCGGCCTTCTTGTAGCGGGCGAAGCGATATTGAGCGAACAGCCAGCCGAGCGCCCCATGCGTCAGATCATAGCTGTCGGGCGCACCCTCCAGATGCCACGCGCCCTCGGGCAGCCCCTCAGCGGCACGGGCCAGCGGGAAGCGTTCGCGCGCCGGGCGGTCGGCGGGGGTGGCGGGCTTGCCGATGCCGAACAACGCCCCCGATACCCCACCCTCTCCCGGCAGCAGGCAGATCTGGCCCGGATTGGCGGTAAAGCCGGACGCCTTGGCAAAACCCGCGTCCATGCCCTCGGGCCAGACCGGGCCGTCATCACCCTGGGGGACCAGCCACAGCGGGCGGCTTTCGGCATCGGCGGGGGCGAACTCGGGCTCGGTCATCGGCATCTCCTGTCCTGCGACACAGTTTCTGCGGCTATCCGGGCTGGAAAGGAAGACCGGCGGCTTCTTTCTGGCCCAAATACCCATTGCACCCGCGCAGCCTTCACTTCGCCCGCATTATCAGCTATGCCCCGCCGTCTTGTTCGTGAAAGGGACGTCGATGGGCTACAAGATCGTCGTCGCGGGGGCCACGGGGAACGTGGGCCGCGAAATGCTGAGCATCCTGGCCGAGCGCCAGTTTCCTGCCGATGAGGTGGTGGCTCTGGCCTCGCGCCGGAGCCTTGGCACCGAGGTCAGCTTCGGCGACAAGACGCTCAAGACCAAGGACATCGAGGGCTTCGACTTTTCCGGCTACGACATGGCGCTGTTCGCCATCGGGTCCGAGGCCACGAAGAAATACGCCCCCATCGCCGCCAGCCAGGGCTGCGTGGTGATCGACAACTCGTCGCTCTACCGCTACGACCCCGCGATCCCGCTGATCGTGCCCGAGGTGAACGCCGACGCGATCGAGGATTACCGCAACAAGATGATCATCGCGAACCCCAACTGCTCGACCGCGCAGATGGTGGTGGCGCTGAAGCCGCTGCATGACCGGGCGCGGATCAAGCGGGTGGTGGTGTCCACCTACCAGTCGGTGTCGGGCGCGGGCAAGGACGGCATGGACGAGCTCTGGTCCCAGACCAAGGGGATGTATGTCCCGGGGCAGGAGGTCGAACCCAAGAAGTTCCAGCGCCAGATCGCCTTCAACGTCATTCCCCAGATCGACGTCTTCATGGAGGACGGCCAGACGAAAGAGGAATGGAAGATGGTGGCCGAGACCAAGAAGATCCTCGACCCCTCGGTCAAGGTCACGGCGACCTGCGTGCGGGTTCCGGTCTTCGTCGGCCATTCGGAATCGCTCAACATCGAGTTCGAGGACTTCCTGGACGAGGACGAGGCCCGCGACATTCTGCGCGAGGCGCCGGGCGTGCTGGTGATCGACAAGCGCGAGCCCGGCGGCTACGTCACCCCGGTCGAATCCGCGGGCGAGGACGCGACCTACATCAGCCGCATCCGCCAGGACCAGACAGTGGAAAACGGGCTGAACCTGTGGTGCGTCAGCGACAACCTGCGGAAAGGGGCGGCCCTGAACGCGGTCCAGATCGCCGAGCTTCTGGGCAACCGCATCCTGAAGAAAGGATAAGGGACGTCCGCGAACGGTCCGGCGGACTGTTCGCAAAGGGCGGTTCCCGTTCCGAACCCTTCAAAGCCGCCTCACCAAGGCGGCTTTTCTCATGCAGTTGCCTGCCCTGCGGGCTGCGCATGGGTGCCGGCCAGCGGCCGGTTGCCGGTCAGGCGGCGGACGGCGACGTAAAGGCCGGGGATCATGAAGATGCCGAGGAAGGTGGCCGAGATCATCCCGCCCATCACCCCGATCCCGATCGAGTTCTGCGCCGCGGCCCCCGCCCCCGAGGCGATCGCCAGCGGCAGCACGCCCAGGATGAAGGCCAGCGAGGTCATCAGGATCGGGCGCAGGCGCAGCTTGGCGGCCTCGATGGCGGCATCGACGGTGCTGCGGCCCGCGACCTCGAGATCGCGGGCGAATTCCACGATCAGGATGGCGTTCTTGGCCGCAAGGCCGATGGTCGTGAGGATGCCGACCTTGAAATAGACATCGTTCGACTGCCCGAAGATCAGCGCGGCCAGCACCGCGCCGAGGATGCCGACCGGCACCGACAGCATCACCGCGAAGGGCACCGTCCAGCTTTCGTAAAGCGCCGCGAGGCACAGGAAGACCACCAGCGCCGACAGCGCGTAAAGGAAGGGCGCCTGGTTGCCCGCCTGGCGTTCCTGATAGGCAAGCCCGGTCCAGGCCACGCCATAGCCGCCGGGCATCTGGGCGACCAGTTCCTCCATCGCGACCATCGCCTGGCCCGAGGTCGCGCCCGGCGCCTCGTTGCCGGAAACCGAGATCGCGTTGGTGCCCTCGAAGCGCGACAGCCGCGGGGCGATCGGTTCCCAGCGGGTGGACATGAAGGCGCTGAAGGGGACCATCTCGCCCGAGGCGTTGCGGGCATACCAGTCTTCCAGGTTCTCGGGCTGCATGCGGAACTCGGCCCCCGCCTGCACGATCACCGGGCGCAGGGTGGCGCCCATGGCGAAGTCGTTGACCTCGCGCCCCGAGAAGATCGTGGCCAGCATCCCGTTCACCTCGGAGAGGCTGAGCCCCAGCGCCTCGGCCCGCTGGGGGTCGATGTCGAGCCTGAGCGCGGCGGTATCCTCGTCCCCCGAACTGCGGACGTTGGCCAGTTGCGGGTGGTCGTTGGCTGCCTCCTCCAGCGCCTGCGCGGCCTCGCGCAGCGCGGCCGTGCCCTGGGCCGACTGGTCGATCAGGAACATCTGGAAGCCGGCGCTGTTGCCAAGCCCCTGGATCGGCGGCGGCTGGACGAAGTTGATGCGGCCTGCGCGATGGTTGGCGAAACGCTCGGTGGCGCGCTGGACAAGGGCCTGGGCCGAAAGCTCGGGGTCGCCACGCTCGTCGAAGCCTTTGAGCCGCACGAACAAGGTGGCCCGCCCCTGCCCGGTTCCCGAGAAGCCGAAGCCCAGGGCGCCGAAAGTCGAGGCGACGGCGGGTTCCTCGTTCAGCAGGTAGGTTTCGATCTCCTCGACCACGGCCAGCGTCTGCTGGGTGGTCGAGCCTTCCGACAGGTTGATCTGGGCCATCAGCACGCCCTGATCCTCGGTCGGCAGGAAGGTCGAGTTCATCCGCGTGAAAAGCTGCCAGACCACGACGCTGATGACGGCCAGCAGCAGCACCACCAGCAGCGGGTGGCGCACGGTGCGGGCGATGACCCGCGTGTACCAGTCGGTCGCCCGGTCGAAGCCGCGGTTGAACCAGCGCGCGGGCGCGAAGCGTGGCGGTCCGTGATGGGGGCGCAACAGCGTCGCGGTCTGGGACGGCGTCAGGATCAGGGCCGCCGCCAGCGACAGCATCATCGCAGTAATGATCGTGACCGAGAACTGCCGATAGACCACACCGGTCGAGCCGGCCATGAAGGCCATCGGCAGGAACACCGCCGACAGCACCACCGCGATGCCGATCAGCGCGCCGGTGATCTGGCGCATCCCCACCTCGGTCGCCCGGACGGGGTCGAGACCGTCCTCGCGCATGATGCGTTCCACGTTTTCCACCACGACGATGGCATCGTCCACCAGCAGGCCGATCGCCAGCACCATGGCGAACATGGTCAGGGTGTTGATCGTGTAGCCGAAGGCGAACAGCACGGCGAAGGTGCCCAGCAGCACCACGGGCACCACGACCACCGGGATGATCGTCGCCCGCCAGCTTTGCAGGAAGACCAGGATCACCGCGATGACCAGGACGATGGCTTCCAGCAGCGTGTGGTAGACCTTCTCGATCGACTGCTCGACAAAGGGCGAGGTGTCATAGGCGACCCGCAGTTCCACCCCGTCCGGCAGGGCGGGCTGCAGCCCCTCCAGCACCGCCCGCACACCCGCGGCGGTGTCCACGGCGTTGGCGCCGGTTTCCAGGTTCACCCCGAAGCCCGAGGCATTGGCGCCGTTGAAGCGGCTGTTGGCGCCATAGGCTTCCTGACCGATCTCGATCTCGGCCACGTCGCCCAGCCAGACGTTCGAGCCGTCGGCGCCGGTCCGCAGCAGGATGCGGCGGAAATCGTCGGCGCTGGTCAATTGGCTCTGCGCGGTCATGGTGGCGGTGAACTGCTGGCCCGGCACCACCGGCTGGCTGCCGAGCGAGCCGACCGAGACGGTCGAGTTCTGTTCCGCCACCGCCGCCGTGATGTCCGAGGGCGTCAACTGGAACTGCGCGAGCCGAAGCGGGTCCAGCCAGATCCGCATGGCATAGCCCGAGCCGAAGATGTCGATGCCGCCCACCCCGTCCACGCGCTTGACCGGGCCTTCCACGACCTCCTCCAGCAGGTTGCCCAGTTCGACCGTGGAATAGCGCCCGTCGGTCGAGACCAGCGACCCCACCATCAGGATCGACGAGGTCGAGCGCGTGACCGACACCCCGTCCGACTGCACCGCCGAGGGCAGGCGCGATTCGACGCTGCGGACCCGCGACTGCACGTCGTTCAGGGCATCCGTGGGGTCCACGCTGTCGTCGAAGGTCAGGGTCAGCGAGGACCGACCCCGGAAGGACGAGGATTCGAAATAAAGCAGGCCCTCCAGCCCGGTCAGCGTGTCCTCGATCTGCGTCGTGACCGAGTTCTGCACCGCCTCGGCGGTCGCGCCGGGATAGCTGGCCGAGATGCGGATCGTCGTCGGTGCGATGTCGGGATATTGGGACACGGGCAGGCTCAGCAGCCCCCAGACCCCGGCCAGCATCGTCACGATCGCCAGCACCCAGGCGAAGACCGGGCGATGGATGAAGAACTGCGCCATCAGTTGGCAACGCCGGCGGGGCGCGGGGCCGGAGCGGCCGCCACCGCCGGCACGGGCGCAACCTCGCCCGATGCCGGGGCGGTCTGGAAGGCGGTGGCCTCGGGTCCGGGGACCTCGCGCACCACGCCCTCGGGGTCGATGGTGACGGGAATGGTGGTGATCTCGTCGCCGTCGTTCAGGTTGGTCAGCCCGTCGAGAATCAGCAGGTCGCCTGCCTCGACGCCATCGATCACGATCCAGTTGCTTTCATGGGTCCCGGCCTCGGTCAGCACGACCTCGACCGCGCGGCCCTCGCGGGCGACAAAGGCCGTCAACTGGCCCACGGCGGATCGCCGCGTCGGACCCTGCGGGACCAGCACCCCCTCGACCGCGCCGACGGTCATCTGCACGCGCACGAACTGCCCCGGCAGGATCAGGCGGTGGGGATTCGGGAACTCCAGCCGGAAGGGGACGGTGCCGGTGGTGGGAGAGACCTCGCGCCCCGGCGCGACGAAGCGCCCGGCCTCGGGATAGACCTGCCCGGTTTCCAAGATCAGCTCGGCCTCGCGCCCCTCGACCCGGACCATCCGGCCCTGCGCCCGCTGCTCGCGGTTGCGCAGGATGCGGGCGCGGGAATCCGAGACATCGACGTAGATCGGATCGATCTGCGTGACGGTGGTCAGCACATCGCCCTGGTTGGCGGTGACGAGATCGCCGATCGAGACATTGGCGATGTCGGGCACGCCGTCGATGGGGCTGCGGATCTCGGTCCGGTCCACGGCAAGCTGGGCCAGCGCGCGTTCGGCCTCGGCCGCCGCAAGGCTGGCGCGGGCATTGGCCAGCGCGACCTGCACGGTTTCAAGCTCGGCCCGGCTGACGCCGCTGCCCTGCAGGCGGTCATAGCGGTTGACGGTGGCGGTGGCGCCCTGGACGGCAGCCTCGGCGCTGATCACCGCGGCCTCGGCGGCCGAGAGCGTGGCGGCAAGCTGGTCGTCGTTCAGCCGGAAAAGAACGGTCCCCGCCTCGACCGAGATGCCGGGCTGATAGGCGATCTCGACGATCTCGCCGCCCACCTGCGGGCGGATGCCGGTTTCCTGATAAGCCACCGCGCGGCCGGGCAGGGTGACGGTCACCGGCACCGTGTCGCGCTGAAGGGTGGTGACGCCGACCTCGCGCGGGCCCTGCGGCGCGCCCGGCCCGGAACCCGGCGCCTGCGCAGCGGCGGGAACAGGGGCGATCAGGGCGAGGGCGAAGGCCGCCACGACCATTTTCATGCCCGCCTTGCGGCGCGGCCGAAGCCTCCACGAAATCGGTCGCAGTCGGAATGTCATGGGTTTCAGCATCGCAGCCGTCCCGATGCCCGGCAAGGGCACGAAATCGTCAGAAAAGCGTGTCGAGCCAGCCTGCGAAGCCCAGTGTCCCGTCAAGCACGGCGATGTGATCGGCGGGGGTACCAAGCGCCAGGGCCAGCGGCGCCAGCCCCATCGCCCTGCGGGGCACATCACCCGCCATGGCGATGCAATCCCCAAGCGCAACGCCACCCTGAAGATGCAGCCGCGCAAGCCCCGTCATCATGTCCAGATGCGCCCCCGCCAGCGCGCCGTCGGCGTTGACCAGCCGCCCGTCGCGCAACGCGATCCGGCGACCGTAGAGGGTGAAGGCCGCGGGGCCGCCGACGCTGGGCATGGCGTCCGACACGATGAAGCACCGCCCGGCCCGCGGACGCGCGGCCAGCGCCAGCCGCAGCATGGCCCAGTCCACATGGATGCCGTCCGGGATGAGGCCGAGCCAGGCGTCCGACAGGATCGCGGCGGCGGCAAGGCCGGGTTCGCGGTGATGCAAGGGCGGCATCGCATTGAACAGATGCGTGGCCATGCCGACGCCATTGGCAAAGGCCAGTTCCGCCTGCGCCACCGTGGCCGAGGAATGACCCGCCGACAGCACCACCCCCAGCGCCCGCGCACGGGCCAGCAGCACCGGATCCGCCAGTTCCGGCGCCAGCGTCAGCAGCACCGGGATGCCGGCCGCGCGCAGCCGCGCCATCACCGCCAGCGTGCGCTCGTCCATGGGCCGGATATGCCGGGCGTCATGGGTGCCCCGCCGCTCGGGGGCGATATGGGGACCTTCGATGTGGATGCCGGCGATGCCCGGCATCCCCCAGACCGCGATCACGGCATCGGCGGCAGCCTCCATCACCTCGGGCACGTCGGTGATCACGGTGGGCAGGATCGCGTGGGTGCCCAAGGACCGATGCGCCACCCGGATCGCGGCAAGGCCAGCGGGCGAGGGATCGGCGTTGAACAGCACCCCGCCGCCGCCGTTCACCTGCAGGTCGGTGGCGCCGGGCATCAGCAGGTGAACCCTGCGGTCCGGCCTGTCCCGGCCAAGCGGTCCCGCAGCGGCGATGCGGCCGTCCCGCAGGCGGAGCGCCCATCCTTCCCGCAGCGCGCCGCCGGCCCACATCAGGTCGGCGGCGATCAGGGCATCCACGGCATCTCGCCCCGGGCGGTCATGCGGGCCAGGAGCGCCGCGCCCCGGACCCCGCTTGCATCCCCGTGCCGGGCCAGGCGGAGGATGGGAAGGGGCGTGCCTGGCATCAGCCGCGCCGGAAGCGCCGCCTGAAGCCGCTCAATGATGCCGGGCATCTGCGACACGCCGCCGCCGAGAACCACGATCTCGGGGTCGATGGTCATCTGCAGCACCTCCAGCGCCTCGGCGGCAAGGTCGGCCCAGGCGGCCAGCACCGCCTCGACCGCGGCCTCATGCGCGCGGGCGGCCAGTTCGGGGGCGGTGATCTTTCCCAGCCCCATATGCGCCGCCAGCTGCGTCAGGCCGGGCCCTGCGACATAGGCCTCGATGCAGCCGGGCCGTCCGCAGCCACAGGTCCACAGGTCCAGCCCGTGCCGCGCAAGGGCGCGGGCGGGCATCCCGCAATGGCCGATCTCGACCGCGATGCCGCCGGGGCGCTGCGCCGGACGGCCGTCAAGGCAAACGCCGGCGGCAAAGCCGGTGCCGATGATCAGCCCGACCGCCGCCGCATGACCGTCGGCCGCGCCGCCGTTCGCTTCCGAGAAAGCCAGCGCCATGGAATCGTTCATCACCGGCAACGGCCGTCCCGCAACCTCGGTCAGCCTTGCGGCCATGTTCTCGCCGCTGATCGGCAGGTTGGCGGTCCGGGCGATGCCGCTGCCGGGTTCGACCACGCCGCTCATGGCGATGCCGATGGGCAGGTCGGTGCCCGCGCATTCCCGCAGCCAGCCGACCAGCCCGCCCAGCGCCGCGAAGAAGCCGTCGGCGCTGTCGCGGGGCGTCGGCACCCGGCGCGTGTCGATCGTCCCGAGGCCGGCGTCAAACAGCCGCGCCTCGATCTTGGTGCCACCGATGTCGAGTCCGCCGCAGTCCATGGTCCCTCGCGTTTTTTCCAGTTCCTAGCGCCCACGGGACGGCTTGCCAAACGCCCTGCGCCGGCCAAGTTAGAAACAAATGCGGAAGGAAGGCCATGACGGTGGTGCCGGGCATCGTGGTGAAGGGTTCGGGCCTGCCTGACGTGGCGGCGACCGGGCTGGTCCGGGCCGAACCATGCGGAAATCCTGGCCCCCCGGCCGCTGGGATGTGCCGGGGGCCACGATGAGCCCTCTGCAGCCGCCTTTCAGCGCAAAGGAAGATCCCGCCTTGCCCGGCCAACCCGCCGGCCCGTCCCTCCGCCGTGCGCTGGTCACAGGGCATTTTTCGACCGTCGGCGACATAGAGGTGCTGCACCGGGTCGAGGCCCGCCTGCACGAACTGGGCATTCCCTTCGATGTCGCGCCCTATACGCTGGACCTGCTGGGGCTTGATCCCTCCTGGGTGGACGCAGCCAGCCTCGATCCGGCCGGCTTCACCCATCTGATCGTGGTCTGCGGTCCCTATGCGCCCGATTACCCGGTGAAGTTCCCGCATGTCCTTGCCCGGTTCCGGCATTGCACGCAGGTCGGGGTGAACCTGACGATGGTTGCGCCCTTGGCCGCCTGCAACCCGTTCGACGCGCTGCTGGAACGCGACAGCGACCGGATGGTGCGGCCGGACCTGAGCTTTCTGCAGAAAGTGGCCCGCGTCCCCGTGGTGGGGCTGTGCCTTGCGCGGTCGCAGCGCGAATACGGGACGCGGCAGATGCACGACCTGGCTGAACAGCGGCTGCAAGCGCTGCTGCGGCGCGCGGGCGCGGCGGTGGTCGAACTGGACACGACCCTGCCCCGTTCCGCCAACCGCAGCGGGATCGGCAGCCCGGCCGAGTTCGAATCGATCCTCGCGCGGCTCGACGCGCTGGTGACGACGCGGCTGCATGGCACGGTGCTGGCGCTGAAGAACGGGGTGCCGGTGCTGGCCGTGGATGCGATCGCGGGCCGCGACAAGGTCACGCGGCAGGCGGACCTGCTGGGCTGGCCCGAGATCCATGCGCTGGAAACCGCCAGCGACGCGCAGCTTGATCAGGCGCTGGCCCGCTGCCTGCAGCCAGAGGCGCGGGACCGCGCGCAGGCCTGCGCGGCGCACGCCCGCGCGTTGCTGGCCGGTCACGGGGACGACTTCGCCGCGGCGCTGGGGGCCGAAGCCCGGCCGGAACGCCGTCCGCCGGTCGCCTCGGGCAAGGGCCGGCTCAGCCAGTTGGCCGCGCGCTGGCGGCACTGGAAACGCGGGCGGTTTCCCCGGCGGTAGGATGCCGCCCCCGGAATGAAAAAGGCCCCGGCCGTTTCCAGCCGGGGCGCGTGCAAAGGGATGGCAGGACCGGGCTTACTCGGCCT
Source organism: Paracoccus sp. (in: a-proteobacteria) (assembly GCF_030536915.1). Lineage (GTDB taxonomy): Bacteria > Pseudomonadota > Alphaproteobacteria > Rhodobacterales > Rhodobacteraceae > Paracoccus. The sequence goes on along the minus strand of NZ_JAUNPC010000001.1, from coordinate 113,170 downwards.
GTGCCTCTTCCTTCTTCGGCTCGGTGATCTCCTCGCCGGTGTCCTGATCGACCATCTTCATGCCCAGCCGGACCTTGCCGCGGTCGTCGAAGCCCAGAAGCTTGACCTTGACCTCCTGGCCTTCCTTCAGCACCTCGTTCGGGTGCGTCAGGCGCTTGCCGGAAATCTGGCTGACATGGACCAGCCCGTCGCGCTTGCCGAAGAAGTTCACGAAGGCGCCGAAGTCCACCAGCTTGACGACCTTGCCGGTGTAAACCTTGCCTTCCTCGGGCTCGGCCACGATCGAATAGATCATGTCATAGGCCTTCTTGATCGAATCGGCATTGGCCGAGGCGATCTTGATGGTGCCGTCGTCGTTGATGTCGACCTTGGCGCCCGAGGTTTCCACGATCTCGCGGATGACCTTGCCGCCCGAGCCGATCACTTCGCGGATCTTGTCGGTGGGGATCGTCATCGTCTCGATGCGCGGGGCATGGGCCGAGAACTCGCGCCGGCCTTCGGTCAGGGCCTTCGACATCTCGGACAGGATGTGCATCCGGCCGTCCTTGGCCTGCGCCAGCGCCTGTTCCATGATCGCAGGGGTGATCCCCTGGACCTTGATGTCCATCTGCAAGCTGGTGATGCCGTTCTCGGTGCCCGCGACCTTGAAGTCCATGTCGCCCAGGTGATCCTCGTCGCCGAGGATGTCGGTCAGCACCGCCCAGTTGTCCCCGTCCTCAAGGATCAGACCCATGGCCACGCCTGCGACCGGAGCCTTCAGCGGCACGCCCGCGTCCATCATCGCCAGCGAGCCGCCGCAGACCGAGGCCATGGACGACGAGCCGTTCGATTCGGTGATCTCGGACACGACGCGGATGGTGTAGGGGAAGTCGGTCGCCGCCGGCAGCACCGCCTGCAGCGCGCGCCAGGCCAGCTTGCCGTGGCCGATCTCGCGACGGCCGGGGCTGCCCACGCGACCCACCTCGCCAACCGAATAGGGCGGGAAGTTGTAGTGCAGCAGGAAGTTCGACCGCGAATTGCCATGCAGCGCGTCGATGATTTGCTCGTCGTCGCCAGTGCCCAGCGTGGTCACGACCAGCGCCTGGGTCTCGCCGCGGGTGAACAGCGCCGAGCCGTGCGTGCGCGGCAGGATGCCGACTTCCGAGTCGATGGCGCGGACGGTGCGGTTGTCGCGGCCGTCGATCCGGGCGCCCCCGCGGATGATGTCGCCGCGCAGGATGCCCGATTCCAGCTTCTTCAGCGCCGAGCCGAGGTTCGGGTCGGCCAGTTCGGCTTCGGACAGGTCGGCGACGATCTGTTCGCGGACCGCCTGGATGGCGTCGCGGCGGTCGGCCTTGTCGATGATCGCATAGGCCGCGCGCATCCCTTCCTCGCCCAGCGACTTCACGCGGGCGGAAAGCTCGGAATAATCGGGCGACTGGAAGTCGAAGGGTTCCTTGGCGGCATCTTCGGCCAGTGACACGATCAGGTCGATCACGGGCTGCATCTGCTCGTGGCCGAACTTGACGGCGCCGAGCATCTCTTCCTCGGTCAGCTCGTAGGCTTCCGATTCAACCATCATCACGGCGTCCTTGGTGCCGGCGACGATCAGGTCCAGACGCTGCTCGGGGTTGGACCGCAGGTGGTCCATGTCGGCAACCTCGGGGTTCAGGACGTATTCGCCACCCGCGAAACCCACGCGCGCCGCCCCGATCGGCCCCATGAAGGGCACGCCGGAAATCGTCAGCGCCGCCGAGGCCGCGATCATCGCCACGATGTCGGGGTCGTTGACCAGGTCATGCGACAGCACCGTGCACATGACCAGCGTTTCATTCTTGAAGCCGGGCGCGAACAGCGGGCGGCAGGGACGGTCGATCAGGCGAGCGGTCAGCGTTTCCTTTTCGGTCGGCCGCGCCTCGCGCTTGAAGAAGCCGCCCGGGATCTTGCCGGCGGCATAGTATTTTTCCTGGTAGTGCACGGTCAGGGGGAAGAAGTCCTGACCGGCTTTCGGTTCCTTGGCGAAGGTCACGTTGGCCATGACGCTGGTTTCTCCCAGCGTGGCGATGACGGACCCGTCAGCCTGGCGGGCAACCTTGCCCGTTTCCAGGGTGAGCGTTTCCTGCCCCCACTGGATCGATTTCTTCACTTCGTCGAACATCTGGTTTCCTCAGGGGCGCACCGGCCCTCCGGCCGCCCGTGTCATATGGCGGCCCCATTGCCGCCTGCCCCAATCCTTAAGCGCGGCCGGGGGCGGGCCTCACGTCGCAGATTGACCGCCCATACAGGAAAACGGAACGCGAGAAAAGGATTATCCGTGGCGGCGGCCGGACTGGCACGGCAGGTCCCAGGCCTTGCAGGCAAGGACAGGTCGCTGATTGTCGGGGTCCATGCCCAGCGGCATCATCCTGTCGCGGGCCTACCGGGCGCGTGCTGTCGGCGGCTCGTGGGCGCCGCCGAACAGCCTGCCGATCCAGCCAATGCCGGCACTGACGTGAAAGGCCGCGCGATGGTCCTGACAGTGATGCGTCGGGTGGGGCTGCCGGTGACATGGCGGCCGAATCGGCCATCCGGCAGGTTCAGATGCGAAGGGAAGCGCCGCAGCCAGGCTGGAGTCATGGGAAAGGGCCGTCCCCGAGGGAAAGGCCTTGGGGACGCAACCGGCCTTTCCGCACGGGCGAGCGTCATGCGCGCGCAAGCGTCCGCGGCTCGTTGGCTTCGGCACCGGGGACAGGGGCCGCGGGCTCTGCCGCCTCGGGACGGTCGGCCATCCCTGCGATCCGGTCGATCAGTCCCAGCCTGTTTTCATGGGAAAGCGACTGGATTGCCCAGGCGCGCGCCGCGGCCTCGTCGTCGGGGATGACGCCTGCCTCGGGCGCGCTGCTCGAGGTCGCGAGCTGCACCCCGGCGGGGACCATGGTCGCGGGACTTGCCGACAAGGCCGAAGCAGACGGCGCGGCCGGATAGGCACTGGCGGCCTTGGCAGAAGTGACGGCGTTCCGCGCCTCCGGCAAGGGAGAGGCTGCGGCAACCTTGGCGGCAGGCGTCACGGGGGCAGGGGTTCCATTCGCCGGGACAGCCACCGGCGCCCTGTCACGGGCAGCCTGCTCCGCCTGCCGGACCTCCTGACCGGACAGGTCGAACCGGACCGCGCTTTCGGCGGGCTCGGGCGTGGCCGGCGGGGGGTTTGCCTGCCGGGAAGACTCGTCCGCGGCCCGTCTTGCCGCGTTCCTGAGATGCATCAGGGCGCTGACAATCTGGCCGGCGGGGCCATGGGAAATGCTGCTGGGCATGATGTTCGCTCCGTTTCGTTGCGAACACAGGATTTCCCGCCTGCCGTTAAGACACCAGAAACCAATATCGCGCATTTTAGGCGAAGCGCGCGCCGCCGTCCGGAACGAAAAACGCCCGCGGCTTTCGCTGCGGGCGCGGGGATCGACGAGGCGATGGTGTCAGCGGCGCAGGCCCAGCCGCGCGATCAGGTCGGTGTAGCGCGCCTCGTCCTTGTTCTTGAGGTAGTCCAGCAGCTTGCGGCGCTGGGCGACCATCATCAGAAGGCCACGGCGCGAGTGGTTGTCCTTCTTGTGGGTCTTGAAATGCTCGGTCAGCGTCGCGATGCGCGAGCTGAGGATGGCCACCTGCACTTCGGGCGAGCCGGTGTCGCCGGCTTTGGTGGCATATTCGCCCATGACGCGGGCCTTTTCCTCGACGGTGATCGACATCGGGGACTCCTGTTTGCAAAAGGGTGATGGCGCAGGCCGGGATGTCGTCCAGCACAGGCCCGTGGAGGTCATCCGCCCGAATCGCCGGAACGGATGGGCGCGTATAGGCAAAGTTCTTGCCGAAAGAAAGCCTCAGGCCGCGCGCAGACCGATCTGCGCGGCGTCAAGTCCCGCGGCGTTCAGCACATGGACGACCGCCGTGCCGTTCAGGCGCACATAGGCCGACCCGTCGGGCTGCGGGTCCAGCGTGACAAGGGCCTGGTCCAGGTCGGTCCTGGAAAGAACCAGATCCAGCCGGTCATGCGCGGCGTCGAAATCGCCCAGCGTGGCGGGGGGCTGGCCCGCCATGCGGTCGGCGGGAAGCTCGAACAGGTCGTTGCCCGCCCCGCCCTCCAGCCAGTCATCGGCGGCGCCGATCAGCGTGTCGTCGCCCTCGCCCCCGTGCAGCCAGTCGCGCTCGGCATCCTCGTCATCCGCGATCAGCAGGTCGTCGCCCGCGTCGCCCGACAGGTCGTCGGCGCCCGCACCTGCCCGCAGCGTGTCGTTGCCCTCGCAGCCCGACAGCCAGTCGGCGCCACTGCCGCCAAGCATCAGGTCGCTGCCCTCGCCGCCAATCAGGGTGTCGTCGCCGGAGCCGCCCTCCAGCCGGTCATCGCCGCCTTCCCCGGCCAGCAGGTCGTGGCCCGCACCGCCCAGCAGGGTGTCGTTGCCGAACCCTTCCACCGCGTAATCGCCGTGGATCACGTCGTCGCCGTCGCCACCCGACACGAGGTCATGGCCGCTGCCCGCCCGGATGTCGTCGTCGCCCCCCGCGCCATCGATGCAGTCGTCGCGCTCGAACCCTTCCAGCCATTCGCCGGCATCCGATCCGGTGATCGGCTCGGGTCCGGGTTCGGCCAGATCCGGCTCGGCTGCGGGATCATCCTGATCGTCCTGATCCTCCTCGTCGTCCGAGGTCAGGTCGAAGGCGAAGGCCAGCATCATCACGCTGGCAAGCGAAAGCAGGACGAGCATGCGGAAGCCCCGGTCAGAACGCGGCAAGGGCCGCCGGACCTTCCTAGCCGCGAATCATCCCGCCGGATATCCAAAGGTTACGAAAGGGTTAAGGCGCATCTGGCCCCCGTGGGCGGCGCAACCAGACGTAATAGGCCCCGCCGCCGCCATGGCGGACATGGGCGGGAACCACCTGCAGCACGGCGCGCGAGACCGGCGCCATCTGCAGCCAGTGCGGCACCTCGTGGCGCAGCGCGCCCGAACGGAAGGGCAGCGGTCCCTGGTCGCCCCTGCCCTTGCCAGTGATGACCAGCACCAGCCGGTGGCCCGCCCCCTGCGCCCGCAGGATGAAGCCGGTCAGTTCCGCCTTGGCCACCGCCAGCGTCATCCCGTGCAGGTCGATCCGCGCATCGGGCCGCATCTTGCCGCGCGTCAGCGAGCGGTGGGTCTTGGCGTCCATCCGCAGCGGCTGCGCGGCAAGCCGCTCGGCCGGGGAAGGCACGCGGGCGACATGCACCGGCGGCAGCGGCCGGTCCCGCCCAAGGCTGAAGTCCTGGGGCAGGGCAGCGCTCGGGGCGCGGGGCGTGACTGCGGGCGGCGCGGGGTCGGGGTGCGGGGCCGTGATCCGCCGCCGCCCGGCCGCGGCCATGGGTGTCACGCTGCGCGCAACCTGTGCCCAAAGCGCCTTGTCATCCTCGGACAACCCGCCCCGGCCGCGGCGGCGGGACATCTCAGGCGGTCGCGACCAGTTGCCAGTTCGGGTCGTCCTGACCCATCCGGCGAGCAAAGGTCCAGACGTCGCGCTGCTTGCGCGCGGCCTTGGGATCGCCCTCGACCACATTGCCCTGGGCATCGCGGTGGACGGCGATCAGCTCGCCCACGAAGCGGACGGAAATCTCGCCCGTGCCGCTCTGCGGATCGAAGCTCGCCCCCTGCAGACCGGTCTCGCGGGTGCCGAGATACTGCACCTCGGTGCGGATGCCCTGCGCCTGCCGCTGCTGGATCACCCCGTCGAAGGCCTCGGCCACCTGCGGGGCAAGGAAGGGGCGGACCTCGGACAGGTCGCCGCGCTCGAAGGCGGTCAGGATCATCTCATAGGCCTGCCGGGCGCCGGCAAGGAAAGGTCCCACGGCAAAGGACGGCTCGGCCCGCTGCATCGCGGTCAGCGCCTCGGCGGCGGGGGTGCCGGGCTCGGCATGGTCCAGCACATCGCTTTCCTCGGGGGCGGGTGCTGCCACGGGCGCGGGGCGGCTGGCCTGGACCGGCTGCGGCGGACGCTCGAATCCCTCGCGGGTACCCAGGACATTGCGCAGGCGCATGATGAGAAAGACCGCGATGGCCCCCAGCACGATGATCTGTAGCATCGTATTCGACATTATCCGCGTGCGCCCCTGGCGTTAGGTCTGGTCTGATCTGAACGTCTGATTATGTAGGTGGCACAGCCCGCCAAGTCCAGTTGCGGGCCGATCACGAGGTTCAACGATGTGGTTCCTGATCCTGTTCGTCCTGTGGCCGATCCTCGAGATCGCGCTGTTCATCCAGATCGGAGCCGAGATCGGGATTGCGGCGACGATCCTGTGGGTGCTGCTGTCGGCGGTCCTGGGCGTCTGGGTCATGCGCCGGCAGGGGGCGGCCGCGATGGCCGATCTGCAGCGGGCGGTCGAGGAGTTCCGCGACCCCGGCCAGCCCATCGCCCATGGCGCGCTGATCATGCTGGGGGGCGGGCTGCTGGTGCTGCCGGGCTTCTTCACCGACGCGATGGGCATCCTGCTGCTGATCCCGCCGGTGCGGGGGCTGGTGCTGCGGACCCTGGGCAAGCGGGTGCGCGTCACGCAGGCGGGCTTCGGCACTGGGCGCCACGGCACCCCGCGGGGCCGGCCCACGGTGATCGACGCCGAATATGTCGTGGTCGAGGACGAGGACCCGGACGAGCCGCCGCCCGCGCTGCCGCCGCGCGGAACGCGCCGCCCTTCCGGCTGGACGCAGCATTGAGCGGAGACGGCCGCGATGCTAACACCCGCGGGAACCGCTGTGTGCGAGGATGAAAGATGACTGACGAGACCACGAACGGCGCCGCCTCCGGCGCAGCCGCCCCCCCGGCCCAGCCCGGCCAGCCCGCTGTCCGCCTGAACATCCTGGCCCAGTTCACCCGCGACCTGTCCTTCGAGAACATCGTCGCGCAGAAGGGCCTCGGCGGCGACGTCTCGCCCGAGATCCAGGTGCAGGTCAGCCTTGATGCCCGCAAGCGTCAGGTCGAGCATCAGTACGAGGTGATCTGCAAGTATCGCGTGACCTCGCAGAACGCTTCCGACAAGGCCAAGCTGTTCCTGTGCGAACTGGACTATGCCGGCGTCTTCCATATCGAGGGCGTGCCGGAAGAGCAGATGCACCCCTTCCTGATGATCGAATGCCCGCGGATGCTGTTCCCCTTTGTCCGCCGCATCCTGTCGGACGTGACGCGCGACGGGGGCTTTCCGCCCTTCAACCTCGACCCGATCGACTTCGTGGCGCTTTACCGGCAGGAGGCCGCGCGCCGGGCGCAGGCCGAGGCGCAGTCGGGGGCCGAACGGCCGCAGGGCCAGCCCTTGTCCTGAGCCATGCGCCGCGATCGCCTGACCGGGCCGCCCTGCAACGGGCGGCCTTTTTCCATCGCCGCCCCGAGGTGCCGCTGATGGCGCGCGCAAGGGCATGGCAGCGGATGCTGTCAGGCCGCAGGCTGGATCTGCTGGACCCGACGCCGGTGGATGTCGAGATCGGCGACATCGCCCATGGGCTTGCCTTTGTCGCGCGCTGGAATGGCCAGACCCGCGGCGACTGGGCCTATACGGTGGCCGAGCATTCCCTGCTGGTCGAGGAGATCCTGACGCGGCTCGATCCCGACATCGCGCCGCAATGGCAGCTTGCGGCGCTGCTGCATGACGCGCCGGAATATGTGATCGGGGACATGATCTCGCCGGTCAAGGCGGCACTGGGGCCGGAATACCGCGAGATGGACGCCCGCCTTGCCGCGGCGATCCACCGCCGCTTCGGCCTGCCGTCGGCGATCCCGGCCCCGGTCAAGGCCCGGATCAAGCGGGCCGACCGGATCTCTGCCCGGCTGGAGGCGGTCGAGATCGCGGGCTTCACCCCCGCCGAGGCCGACCGCCTGTTTCCCCTGCCCCGTGGCGCGACCACGGACGGTCTGAGGATCAGGCTGCGCCCGCCTGTCGAGACGCGCACAGCCTTCCTTGATCGCTTTGCCGCGCTGATGGTCCGCCTGGACGGCTGACCCCGGCGCGGCGTCCTGTCAGGCCAGCAGGTCTTCCAGCGATTTGCCCGCCTCGATCTGCTCGAGCACCCAGCGCGGCCGCCGGCCGCGGCCCGACCATGTCTGGTTGGGATCGTCGGGGTGAGCGTATTTGGGCTGGCCTTCGCTGGCCGCCCCGGCGCCACGGCGTCCGCGGCCCCCGGCGCCGGTCAGTTCGGACAGGTTGAACCCCATGTCACGGGCAGTCCGCTCAAGCGCGGCCATGGCTTCTTTCCGGCGGCGGGTTTCGTAAGAACTGATCGCCTTGTCGATCTGGGTGCGCAGCGCCCGCAGATCTTCCAGCGACATCGAGTCCACGTCGAGTTCCAAATTCCATTCCTTTCGCGCGAAATGCGGAGCACTGGATGACAAATAACGTTTCTTCGCGCAACTGCAATATTCAGCGCGGTCCGCGCTTGGCCAATATTCTCTGCAATGTCCGCCGATGCATATGCAGCCGCCGCGCCGTTTCGCTGACATTGCGGTCGCATTGCTCGAACACGCGCTGGATATGTTCCCAACGCACCCGGTCGGCGGACATCGGGTTTTCGGACGGGGGCGGCAGCGCCGAGGCCTGTGCCAGCAGCGCCGCGGTCACTTCATCGGCATCGGCGGGCTTTGACAGGTAATCGGCCGCGCCCATCTTGACTGCCGCAACGGCCGTCGCAATCGCGCCATATCCCGTCAGCACGACAATGCGGCAATCCTCGCGCCGGGAACGCAGCGCGTCCACCACATCCAGCCCGCTGCCATCCTCAAGTCGCAGATCCACAACGGCATAGGCGGGCGCGCGGGCTGCCACCTTGTGGCGCGCAACTTCCACGCTGGTCGCGATTTCCGTCCGAAATCCGCGCCGTTCCATCGCCCGGGCCAGCCGGGTCACGAAAACCTCGTCGTCATCGACCAGCAGAAGGCTGGGATCGTCGCCAATGCCGGTCGTATTCTCTGCGTTCATCCTGATCTCGCTGCAATGGCCGTTTTCATAACCCGCATCCTGCCGATCCCGCAACCGGATCAGGTCGCCTCGACAAAACAGGCAATTTGATCGGCCATCTGTTCCGGGCTGGTATCGCGGGTAAAGAACTCGACCGTGCCATGGCCGGGAAGAACAAGAAAGCTGTTTGTCGTATGATCAACAAGATAGCTTTCCTTGTCCTCTTCGTCGTTCAGGCGGAAATACCCGCGCCAGGCGCGGCTGACTGCCGTGACTTCCTCGACGCTGCCGGTAATTCCCAGCATGTCGGGGTGCATCGCATCGGTGAAGTCGCGCAATTGTTCGGGGGTGTCGCGGGCGGGATCGACCGACATGAACACCGGCTTCACCGACATTCCGCGCTCGCTCAGGATATCCGCGGCGCCGGCATTGCGCGCCGCGTCCATCGGGCAGACATCCGGGCAATAGGTATAACCCATGTAGAAGATCGAGGGCCGGTCGAAAACTTGGGCGTCCGTCACCCGTGCGCCGTTTTCGTCCGTCAGCGTGAAGCTGCCGCCCAGCGCGTCCAGCCCGCCCGCGACCGTGGACCTGCGGCATTGCGCGAACTGATCGCCCGATGCCGGACGCAGCCACAGCCATCCCGTCAGCAGCACCAGCACCGTGGCGAGAAGCCCCAGCATCATCAATCGGCGTTCCGTCATGGGTCGATCCTCTTCATTGCCGCGTCCCATCGGGGTGGCTATCAAGCGCGGGCCACCAAGGCGAGGGCGACATCATGCCACCGAAGTTCCAGGGGCGCCACGACCCTCTGCCCGGCTCCACCGGGCGAGGGCTGCGGCTGCTGGCCGGTCCCGGTCCCATCCGGCCCCGGCGCCTGATCACCGCGCGCTGGATCGCGCTGGCAGGCCAGGCGGCCGCGGCGGCGGGCGCCTGGGCGTTGGGCGCGCGTTTCCCGCTGATGGCGGTTTTGCTTGTGCTGGCGGCGGCGGTCGCCATGAACCTGCTGCTGACGGCGCGAAGCCGGCGGGTCGATGCGCGCCATGCACTGGCACAGCTTGTCTTCGACACGCTGCAGACGGGGGCGCTGCTGACGCTGACCGGCGGCATCGGCAACCCCTTCGCCCTGTTCGTGCTGGCGCCCCTGACCATTGGCGCCACGGTGCTGCCGCTACGTCACATCCTTGCGCTCGCCATGGCCACGACGGCGATGCTGCTTGCGATGACGGCGCTGGCGGTGCCGCTGACCTTTCTGCCCGACATGGCCCCGCGCCCCGAGACCGCGCTGCATGTCGGCCGGGTGCTTGAGCTGTTCATCGGCGGGGCCTTCTTCGCACTCTGCGTCTATGGCGTCTCGGCCGACCTTCGCGCGACCTCGGACGCGCTGGCGGCCACGCAGATGGGGCTTGCCCGCGAACAGCGGCTGCAGCACCTGGGCGGCGTGGTCGCCGCGGCGGCGCATGAGATGGGGACGCCCCTGGCCACCATCAAGCTGATCGCGGGCGAGCTGGCCGACGAGTTCGCCGACCGCCCCGAGATCGCCACGGACCTGGCCGAACTGCGCCGCTCGGTGGACCGCTGCCGCGATATCCTACGCGGGATGGGCAGCGCGGGAAAGGACGACCTACTGCTGCATTCCGCGCCATTAGCGGACGTTCTGGACGAGGCCGCGGGTCCCCACAGCCATCGCGGGGTGCGGATCGGCATGGATCTGGGCGCGGTCGGCGCGCTGGTCGTCCAGCGCGACGCGGGGCTGATCCATGCAATCCGCAACCTGATCCAGAACGCCGTAGATTTCGCCGTTGGCCGGGTCGAGATCAGCGCCAGCCGCGAAAGCGGACGGATCACCGTCGAGATCCGGGACGATGGCCCCGGCTACCCCCCGCATCTGCTGGGCCGCCTGGGCGAACCCTATCTTTCCACACGCAAGGCGGGATCGGCGGCGGGTCCCTACGAGGGCATGGGGCTTGGTCTGTTCATCGCCCGCACGCTTCTGGAACGCAGCGGCGGGACAGTGGCCTTCTTCAACCAGGACGGTGCCGTCGCGCGGGTGTCCTGGCCCGAGGACGCGATTCTCGCCGATGACCGCATGGCGCTTGGTCCCAATCCGACAATCACCGATTGAACGGCCCGGAAGCCCGGCTTAACCCTTATTTAAGGCGGAGGATGCTAGCACGGTCGCCGAACAGACGCAGAAGGCGGCCATGGACGACGCGATCACGGTGATGATGGCCCTTGCGGCAGGGGTGGTCTCGGTTCTCATCGGGCTTGCGCTGGCGCATCGGATCGGCAATCCGCAGCACGCCCCCCGCACGGCGGCGCGCGCCCGCCCCGAGGCCGAGCCCATAGCCTTTCTGTTCCGCAACCGGCGGCTGGCCGACGCGACCGGCTCGGCACAGACCCTTCTGGACATGCTGCCGGGCGACGGCGACTGGCAGAAGCTCTGGCTCTGGCTCTGCCGGCGTTTCGATGATCCCCAGCGGCTGCTGGGCGTGGCGGCCGCCGAGGGCACGGCCACGCTGGGCGGCGCGGGTCTTTCGGACCTGCGGCTGACGCTGCAGGATCTGGGGGACGGGCTGATCCGGGTCGAGGTCGTGGACCCCCGGCTGGAACACGCGGCGATCGCCGTCAATTCCCACTCGCTCGCCGCCATGGAGGACGAGCTTGAGGTTTTGCGCGAATCGGTCGACCGGGCCCCGGTGCTGATCTGGCGCGAGAATGCCGAGGGCGCGGTCACCTGGGCCAACGCCGCCTATCTAGCCGAGGCCGAGGCGCAGTTGACGGGCGAGGTGCGCTGGCCGCTGCCGCGCCTGTTCACCCTGCCGCAGGACGCGGGCGGCACCCCCCGGGCGCAGATCGAGGGCGACGACCAGATGCGCTGGTTCGATTGCCACCTGCAGCCGGGCGACGGACACCGCACGATCTTCGCGGTGCCCGCCGACAATGCCGTGCGGGCCGAGCGCAGCCTGCGCGAGTTCGTGCAGACGCTGACCAAGACCTTCGCCGACCTGCCCACCGGGCTTGCGATCTTCGACCGCGACCGGCGGCTGCAACTGTTCAATCCGGCGCTGATGGACCTGACGGGCTTGTCCATCGGCTTTCTCACCGCCCGGCCCACGCTTTACGCGATGCTGGACGGGCTGCGCGAATTGCGGATGGTGCCCGAGCCCAAGGACTATGCAAGCTGGCGCAACAGCATCGCCACGCTCGAGGCCGAGGCCGCCTCGGGCCGCCATGTCGAAACCTGGTCGCTTCCCGGCGGCCAGACCTATCGCGTGACCGGCCGCCCCCATCCCGACGGCGCCATCGCCTTCCTGTTCGAGGACATCACCGGCGAGATCGCGATGACCCGCCGCTTCCGGGCCGAGCTGTCGCTGGGGGCCGAGATCCTCAACGGCATCGACGCGGCAGTCGCCATCTTCGACGCGGATGGCCGGATGCTCAGCGCCAACCGGGCCTTCGACGGCACATGGGGTCCGAAGGCCGCCGACAGCCTGCGCGGCTATCTCGAGTTGTGGGGGCGGATCGCGGCGGACAGCCCCGGTTACCACGGCCTGCGCGCGGCCCTGGGGCAGGAACGGGCCGAGGGGCCGCTGCAGGGCGCCATTGCCGGGCCGGACCGCGTGATCCTGTCCTGGCGGGTGCGCCCGCTCTCCGCCGGCCGCCGCATGGTGCAGTTCGTTCCCGCCGTGGCGGGCGGGTTGTCGGGCGACATGCCCCTGCCGCTTGCAGGGCGGGATTCAGGGGACGCGATCAACCGTCCCCTGCGCGCAGCCGCAGGCGCGTGAACAAAGCATCCCCTGCCCTTCATGGCCCGACGAGGCCACGGGAACGGGGATGAGCTTGGCTGATGCCGTGAGGCCATCCGGCCGAAAGGATGCGTCCAGCAGGTTCCAGACCGGGCAAAGCGGCGGCAAGGACCAACGGGGCGGTCTCAAGGGTTGAAGATGACGCTGGCGTGGCCCCGACGAATACCCTGCCGCAGCTCGGAAACGCGCTCCTGCAGTCCGGGCGTGATGCGTCGCAAGCCGGCGGAACGCAATTGCTTCGGCCCAAATGGCGGCTTCAGCTGTGCCTGTCGATTGCACGGCCTTTCATCTGTTTTGCCTCCTTGCTCAGCGCAAGCGCAGGGCTGCCCGGTACGGCGGCCTTGGGTGGCCGTTCCAGGCCTTCGTGGCGCCATCCCGAACCCTGCCAGCAGGCCGGCACCCGCGCCCTTGTCGGGGTGGCAGCGACCCCGGACTGCAGCAGCGCGGGTCGGACCTGCTGCCGGTGCCTGACGATCCTTCCAAGGCGCACCGTCGCCGGACCAGTCGCCTCAGCCGTTCGCACCTGTGGGCCTTGCGCCGAAGATGGCGCTGCCGATCCTGACATGGGTCGCGCCTTCGGCAATGGCGGTCTCGAAATCGCCGCTCATCCCCATCGACAGGCCCGGAAGGCCGTTTCGCCGGGCAATGTCCCGCAGCAGGCGGAAATGCGGCGCGGGATCGTCGTCATCCGGGGGAATGCACATGCAGCCCGCAAGCGGCAGGTAAAGGTCCCGGCACAGGGCGATGAACGCATCCGCCTCGGCAGGCGGGATGCCGGCCTTCTGCGGCTCGTCGCCGGTATTGACCTGCACGAACAATTGCGGCGCGCGCCCCAGCTCCTGCACGATCCGCGCCAGCCTCCGGGCCAGCGAGGGCCGGTCGAGGCTGTGGATCGCGTCAAAACTCTCGACCGCGGCGCGGGCCTTGTTGGACTGCAGCGGCCCGACCAGATGCAGCTCGATTCCCGGCCGCCCTTCGCGCAGCCCGGGCCATTTCCGCTGCGCCTCCTGCACGTAATTCTCGCCGAAGACGCGCTGTCCGGCGTCCAGCGCCGCCCGCACCCGGTCGTCGGGCTGCAGCTTGCTGACCGCGATCAGCGTCACCCCCGCCGGATCGCGGTCCGCCCCTGCCGCCGCCGCTGCAATGCGCTGCCTGATTTCGCCAAGGCTCATCACCGTCCCTCCTGCGATCCGGGGGTCGCAAATGAAAAGAGCGGGCGCAAGGCCCGCTCTTTCCGGTTCGATCCGCAGGCGGATCAGAAGTTGAAGCGGACGCCCATGTCGGCGGACACGCGCTCCTGATAGTCGCGCTGCAGCGACGCGCCCAGGCGGGCACCGCCGAGGTCGTAGTTGACGCCGATACCCAGAGCGATATCGGTTTCCTTCTGCGACCAGTCGCCGTCGTTGTTGGCGACATAGGCTTCGATGTTGGTCAGCCCGTCGGCCAGGGTGTAGTCGCCATACAGGGTGACGGTGTTGCCCAGGTCGTCGATGACGTTCACGAAGTCCGCATCGCTGGAGTCGGTGCCGATGATGCTGCCGACGTCGCCGTTGTCATAGAAGTTCAGGCCGATGCGGGCGTTTTCCATGACCGCATAGCGGGCGCCGACGAAGAAGACGTCGTGATCGTCCCAGCCGGCGGCGTTCATCGACGCGGCAGCCGACAGTTCCAGGCGATCGTTCCACTTGTAGTCGGCGCCGATGCTGAACTCTTCCTTCTGGTTCAGTTCCACCGGAAGGCCGGTTTCCGGATCGATCCCGTCGGTGGCTTCCAAGGCGCCCGACTGGCTCGGGTCGACATAGGACGCGCGGACCGTCAGGGCATCGAAGGAATAGCGCAGGCCGATCCCCAGCCGGTCATCGTCGGCATAGGGCGAGCTTTCATAGGCGAAGAAGGAGCCCAGCGGGTTGCCGCCGACCGAGCGGTCGGTATAGCCGAGTTCCGACGCATAGACCAGGCCGACGCTGTCCATCGCGGTGTCGACGTTGCCGATCTCGACGGTCAGGCCCTGGGTGGTGACCCACAGCTTGCCGGCGTTGGTCGAGGCGTTTTCGCCGCGCGCGCTGTTGCCCTGGTCCCACTGCAGCCGCAGGCGGCCGCCGAACTCGATGCCGCCGTCGGTTTCGGTCGTCGCGTCGAGGTTCATCCGCAGGCGCGAGATGACCTGCGAGTCATTGTTGCCGACCGTCTGGATACCGTCTTCGTAATAGATCACGCCGGTCCGGCCGTAGCCCGAGATCGTCACGTCGGCAGCCGCGACGCCAGCGGACAGCATCACTGCGGTCGTGGCGAGAAGAGCCTTTTTCATGATTCCGTTCCCTCTTGTCTCATTCGTCCCCAAGGCGGCATGAACCACCCTGGGTGTGAGCATCTTGTTCCCCCTTCCACCCTTGCGATGCAACGACTTACCCCCTTCCGAGGCTTTTCGGCACGGCTGTGATGCACCCCGGCCACAGTCTTCCTGCCGGAAAGGACAGGGTGCCGCCCAAGGGCCTGCGGACCCGCGAAGCTGGCGGCTTGTGGCAACGCCACGATCCGCGCTAAAGCAGGGCCAAGCCGAGGAACGGGGGACGCCCATGAAGACCGCACGCGCCGCGACGCTGGCGACCGCGATCACGCTTTGCGCCGCGCTTGCCGCCTGTGGGGGCGGGGGAAACCGGGCCCGGACAGCGGCTCCCGTCGAGCCCGACATGCGCAACGAGACCAACACGATCTGGGACGTGTTCGGCAACCGCACCGACACCAACACGGCCGTCGCCGTGAACCGCTATCTGTGGAACGCGAGCCTCGAGGTGCTGAACTTCCTGCCGATCCAGTCCATCGACCCTTTCACCGGGGTGATCGTCACGGGCTACGGCACGCCTCCGGGCGGGGGCCGGGCCTATCGCGCGACGATCAAGGTGTCGGACCCGGCGCTGGACGCGCGCAGCCTCAAGGTCGCGCTGCAGGGCGCGGGCGGCGCGGCCGTCGCGCCCGACACGGTGCGCGCGGTCGAGGACGCGATCCTGACCCGCGCCCGCCAGCTTCGGGTGCGCGACGGGCAGTTGTAAGCCGCTGGACCTGACGGGGCCGCAGGGCTAAACCCGCCGGGCATTTCACCGCCCGGAGTCCCGCCATGTCCTATGATCCCGCCCATAGCGAAAAGCGCTGGCAAGAGGCGTGGGAGAAGGCCGGCAGCTTCCGCGCCGTCCGGGACGAGCGGCCCAAGTATTACGTGCTGGAGATGTTCCCCTATCCTTCCGGGCGCATCCACATGGGCCATGTCCGCAACTACACGATGGGCGACGTGGTGGCGCGGTATAAACGCGCTCGGGGCTTCAGCGTACTGCATCCGATGGGCTGGGACGCATTCGGGATGCCGGCCGAGAACGCCGCGATGGAACAGGGCGGCCATCCGCGTGACTGGACCTATGCCAACATCGCCACGATGAAGAAGCAGTTGAAGCCGCTGGGCCTGTCCATCGACTGGAGCCGCGAGTTCGCCACCTGCGACGACGATTACGTGGCCCAGCAGCAGGCGCTGTTCCTGGATTTCCTCGACGCCGGGCTGATCTACCGCAAGAACGCCGTGGTCAACTGGGACCCGGTCGACATGACGGTGCTGGCCAACGAGCAGGTCATCGACGGCAAGGGCTGGCGCTCGAACGCGCCCGTCGAGCGGCGGGAGCTGACGCAATGGTTCTTCCGCATCTCGGATTATTCCGAGGAACTGCTTTCGGCCCTCGACACCCTGAAGGGCTGGCCGGAGAAGGTCCGGCTGATGCAGGCCAACTGGATCGGGCGGTCGCGCGGGTTGCAGTTCCGCTTCGACACGGTGAACGCGCCCGAGGGCTTCGACCGGATCGAGGTCTACACCACCCGCCCCGACACGCTGCTGGGGGCGAGTTTCGTGGCCTTGTCGCCGGATCATCCGCTGGCGAAGGCGTTGGAGGCCAAGGACGAGCGACTGGATGCCTTCGCAGCCGAGGCCCGCAAGATCGGAACCAGCGAGGAGGCGCTGGAAAAGGCCGAGAAGCTGGGCATCGACACGGGCATCCGCGTCCGCCATCCGCTGGACCCGGACTGGGAACTGCCGGTCTGGATCGCGAACTTCGTGCTGATGGATTACGGCACCGGGGCGATCTTCGGCTCGCCCGCGCATGACCAGCGGGACCATGATTTTGCCTGCAAATACGGGCTGCCGATCCGCGCCACCTTCGGCAAGCCCGGCATGACCGAGGCCGAGGCGGATGCTCTGGTCGCGGACGAGCCTTACGTCCCGCTGAAATCCGAGACCGTGACCTATGTGCGCGGCTTCTCGGGCAACCGCGACCAGACCGGAGAGGCCGCCGTGGACGCCGCCATCGCTCATGCCGAGGCGCAGGGCTATGGCGAGGGCGTCACGAAATACCGCCTGCGCGACTGGGGCATCTCGCGCCAGCGCTACTGGGGCTGCCCGATCCCGGTCGTCCATTGCGCGGTCTGCGGCACGGTCCCCGAGGCCAAGGAGAACCTGCCGATCCTGCTGCCGCGCGACGTCAGCTTCGACGTGCCGGGCAACCCGCTGGACCGTCACCCGACCTGGCGGCAGGCGACCTGCCCGAAATGTGGCACCGCTGCCCGGCGCGAGACGGACACGATGGATACCTTCGTCGATTCGTCCTGGTATTACGCTCGCTTCACCGCGCCCCATGCGGCGACGCCCACGGTGCGCGAGGATGCCGATTACTGGATGAACGTGGACCAGTATATCGGCGGCATCGAGCACGCGATCCTGCACCTGCTCTACTCCCGCTTCTTCGCCCGAGCGATGGTGAAGACGGGGCACCTGCCGGACACGGCGAAGGAGCCGTTCGACGCGCTGTTCACGCAAGGGATGGTGACGCACGAAATCTATAGGATCACAGAAAAATTTGCTCTAAGCGAAATGGATTGGGAATCCAGAGGAACAATCCTCGTGGATCATCCAAACGCTAAAGCTGTTCATTGGCCAATCTACTACTTTCCAGAGCAAGTCGAACATCGTGACGGCAGCGTATATCTGAAAGGTTCGGATATACCTGTTGAGGTCATCCCCTCGGCCAAGATGTCCAAGTCCAAGAAGAACGTCGTGGACCCGGTGAACATCGTTCAAAGCTTCGGCGCCGACACCGCGCGCTGGTTCATGCTGTCAGACAGCCCGCCAGAGCGGGACGTGGAATGGACCTCGGCCGGGGCCGAGGCGGCCGCGAAGTTCCTCGCCCGCGTCCACCGGCTGGCCGAGGACAAGGGCACTGACGACCGCGAGGACCCGGACCTGCTGCGCGCCGCCCATCGCGCCATCGACGAGGTGACGCGCTCGATCGAGAGCTTTGCCTTCAACAAGGCCGTGGCCAAGGTCTATGAACTCGCGAACGCCGTGTCCAAGTCGCAGGCCTCGGGCGAGCCGCGCCGCGTCGTCCTGCGGATCATGGCCGCCCTGATGGGGCCGATGGTCCCGCATCTGGCCGAGGATGTCTGGGCCTTAGCGGGCGGTCAGGGGCTGCTGGTCGATGCGCCCTGGCCCGAGGCGGACCCGACGCTGCTGCAAAGCGCCTCGGTCACGCTGCCGATCCAGATCAACGGCAAGCGGCGGGGCGAGATCACCGTGCCCGCCGACATGGGACAGGCCGAGGTCGAGCAGGCCGTGCTGGCCGACGAGACCGTGCAGAAGTTCCTGAACGGCCAGCCGCCGAGGAAGCTGATCGTCGTGCCGGGGCGGATCGTCAATGTGGTCGCGTAGGCTCGCGCTGACCGCTGTCCTCGCGCTGGCCGCCTGCGGGTTCGAGCCGGTCTATGGACCGGGCGGCGCAGGCACCCGGCTGCAGGGTCAGGTCCGCGTCGCCGATCCGCAGACCGCCGACGACTATGCCTTCCTGCGCCGGCTGACCGAACGGCTCGGCCCCGAAGAGGCTGCGCGCTATGAGCTTGCCTATGCGCTGCGGATTGCGACCGTGTCGCAGGCGATCACGCCGGACGAGGTGACGACGCGCTATTCACTGAACGGCACCGCCGCCTATGCCCTGACCGACAGCGCGACCGGCGCGGTGGTGGCGCAGGGCGAAGTCAGCAATTTCTCCAGCCACTCGACCGTGGGCACGGTGATCGCGACCAACGCGGCAGAACAGGACGCGCGGAACCGGCTGGCGGTGATGCTGGCCGACCAGGTGGTGACGCGGCTGCTGGCGACGGTGCCTGCGGCCCGATGATCCTCAAGGGTGCCGAGATCGCGCGCTATCTCGCGCGCCCCGATCCGACCCGGCCCGCACTGCTGATCTACGGCCAGGACGCCGTGCGCGTGGCGCTGAAGCGGGCCGAGGCGGTGGCCGCCCTGACCGGCCCCGACGCCGAGGCTGAGATGCGCCTGACCCGCCTTGCGGGGGCCGACCTGCGCAAGGACGCGGCCATGCTGCTGGACGAGATCAAGGCGGTGGGCTTCTTCCCCGGCCCCCGCGTGGTGCTGGTCGAGGAGGCGAACGACACCGCCGCCCCCGCCATCGCCGCCGCGCTGGAGGCCTGGGCGCATGGCGACGCCGTGATCGTGGTGACGGCGGGGGGGTTGGGCAAGACCTCGGCGCTGCGCAAGCTCTTCGAACCCCACAGGGCGGCCGTGACTGCCCCCATCTACGACGACCCGCCGGGCGAGGAGGAGATCGCGCGCTGGCTGGCTGATGCGGGCCTGCGCGCCGTGCCTCCGGCCGCGATGCGCAACCTGACGGCGCTGGCCCGCGCGCTTGATCCCGGAGACTTCCGCCAGACGGTCGAGAAGATCGGGCTTTACAAGCACGGCGACGACAGCCCGCTGACGCCCGACGAGATCGCGGCGCTGGCCCCGGCAACGGTCGAGGCCGACGTGGACGAACTGGTCGAGGCGGTGGCCGAGGGCCGCTCGGACAGCATGGCGGCGCTGATGCGGCGGGTCGAGACGCAGGGCATCCTGCCGGTCACGATCTGCATCGCGGCCCTGCGGCATTTCCGGACCCTGCATGCGGCGGCCTCGGACCCCGGCGGGGTGGCGGCGGGCATCGGGCGGCTTCGCCCGCCGGTCTTCGGGCCGCGCCGCGACCGGATGGCACGGCAGGCGCAGTCCTGGGGGATGCGCGCGCTGGAGGATGCCCTGCACCACCTGATCGACACGGACCTGGTGCTGCGCTCGTCCTCTCGCGCGCCAGCCATGGCGGTGATGGAACGGGCGCTGATCCGGCTGGCGATGATGCCGCGGGGACGGCGGTGATCGAGGAGGTTCCGGCGCTGGTGATCGGCGCGGGGCCTGCCGGGCTGATGGCGGCCGAGATGCTGTCCGCCGCCGGGCACCCGGTGGTGATCGCCGAGGCGATGCCCTCGCCCGCGCGCAAGTTCCTGATGGCGGGGAAATCGGGGCTGAACCTGACAAGGGACGAAGCTGCCGGGGTATTCGCGGCGCGGCTGCAGGGGGGCGCTGCCCCCGCGTCCCTGCGGGACACTCCCCCGGGATATTTCGGCGAAGAAGAACTGCGGGCGATCGTGGCGGAGTTCGGTCCCGCCGAGGTCATGGAATGGGCGCGCGGGCTGGGGGTGGAACTATTCACCGGCTCGACCGGGCGGGTGTTCCCGGTCCGCATGAAGGCCTCGCCGCTGCTGCGGGCCTGGCTGGCGCGGCTGAACGGGCGGGACGTGACCCTGCGGACGCGCTGGAGATGGACGGGGTTCAGGGGTGGACTGGCCTTCGACACGCCGGAGGGACCGCGCACCATCCGCGCGGGGGTGACGGTCCTGGCCCTGGGAGGCGCAAGCTGGCCGCGGCTGGGCTCTGACGCGGCCTGGGTGCCGTGGCTGCGCGACGCCGGGGTGGCGGTGGCGCCGTTCCGGCCCGCGAACATGGGGTTCCGCGTGGACTGGTCGCCGGTGATGGCGCCGCTGCAGGGCGCTGCGGTCAAGGGCACGCGGCTGTCGGCGGGCACGCTGGAGAGCCGAGGCGAGTGGGTCATCACCCGCGCGGGAATCGAGGGCGGCGCGATCTACGAAATCTCGGCCGCGCTGCGCGACGGGGCGGCGGGCGAGATCGACCTGATGCCCGATCTTGGCCCCGAGGTGCTGGCCGCGCGGCTGGCCCGTCCGCGCGGCAGGCTGTCGGTCGGGAACTGGCTGCGCCGCGTCCTGCGCGATCCGGTCAAGGTGGCGCTGCTGATGGAATGGGGGAAGCCGCTGCCCGCGGATGCGGCGACGCTCGCGGCCCGGATCAAGGCGCTGCCGCTGCGCCATGCAGGGCCGATGGGGCTTGAGCGCGCAATCTCCTCGGCGGGCGGGATCAAGGCCGAGGCACTGACGGACGGGCTTGAACTGCGGGCGCTGCCCGGGATCTTCGCCGCCGGAGAGATGCTGGACTGGGAGGCGCCGACCGGCGGCTACCTGCTGACGGCCTGCCTCGCCACCGGCCGCCATGCGGGGCTTGCCGCCGCCCGCCACCTTCGGCAGAGGGCCTGAGCCGGTCCATTGACGGCTGCCCCTGCCCGTAGTCATCTGCGCCATCCGGAAGGAGCGTCCCCCATGTCCCCCAGCCAGTCCCGCCTGTTCACCCCGATCCTGATCGGCGGCTGCATGATCCTGATGATCAACTTCGCGCTCAGGGCCAGCTTCGGCGTCTTCCAGATCCCCGTGGCCGAGACCTTCGGCTGGCCGCGGGCCGAGTTCAGCATGGCGATTGCCATCCAGAACCTCGCCTGGGGCTTCGGCCAGCCGCTGTTCGGGGCCTTGGCGGAACGCTGGGGAGACCGGCTGGCGATCATCCTCGGCGCGGTCCTTTATTCGCTGGGGCTGCTGATGACGGCGATGGCGACCACGCCCGAAGCCATGCAGATGTGGGAAATCGCCGTCGGCTTCGGCATTGCCGGAACCGGCTTTGGCGTGGTGCTGGCGGTGATCGGCCGCGCGGCAAGCGACGAGAACCGCAGCCTCGCGCTGGGAATCGCCACCGCCGCGGGGTCCGCCGGGCAGGTCATCGGCGCGCCCCTGGCCGAGGGGCTGCTGGCCGTCATGCCATGGCAGCAGGTCTTCATGGTCTTCGCCGTGCTGATCCTGTCGGTGCTGCTGTTCCTGCCGATGCTGGGCAACAGCCGGCCTGCGCCGCGTCACGAACTGGAAGAAGGCATGGGCACGGTCCTGCGCCGCGCCTTCACCGACCCGAGCTACCTGATGATCTTCGTGGGCTTCTTTTCCTGCGGCTACCAGCTCGGCTTCATCACCGCGCATTTCCCGGCCATGATCACCGAGATGTGCGGTCCCATCGCGCCCGACGGCGGGCTGGCCGCGCTGGGGATCACCACGACCTCGGCCTTGGGGGCCATCGCGATCTCGCTGATCGGCTTGGCCAATATCGGCGGCTCGATCATGGCGGGATGGCTGGGGAAGAAATACACCCGCAAGTATCTGCTGGCCGGGATCTACGCGCTGCGGACGGTGATCTCGGCCTGGTTCATCCTGACGCCGATCACGCCGCCCACGGTGGTGTTCTTCTCGCTGTCGATGGGGGCGCTGTGGCTGGCGACGGTGCCGCTGACCTCGGGGCTGGTCGCCCATATCTACGGGCTGCGCTACATGGGGACGCTTTACGGCTTCGTCTTCCTGTCCCACCAGATCGGGTCCTTCCTGGGCGTCTGGCTGGGCGGGCGGCTTTACGACATCCATGGCGACTACACGATGGTCTGGTGGGTCGGCGTGGGCGTCGGGGCCTTTTCGGCGCTGATCCACCTGCCGGTGCGCGAGGCGCCGTCTCGCGGGCTTGCGGCCGCCCCGGCCTGAGACGTGCCGCGCGGTCTGCCAGAACCGGAGGCGCCCGATCCCCGACCGCCCGTCACGGTGCTGATGGCGCTTTACCAGGGCGAGCGGTTCCTGCGGGAACAGCTTGACAGCATCGCGGCCCAGCAGGTCCGGTGGCGGCTGGTGGTCGGCGACGACGGCTCGACCGACGCGGGCCTGAAGATCCTACAGGCCTTTACCAGGGAATGGGACGGGCGCGTCACCGTCAGGACAGGTCCGGGAAAAGGCGCGGCGGGCAATTTCCTGGGGCTGCTGGCGGGATTGCCCGAGGAACCGGGCTTTGTCGCCTTGGCCGATCAGGATGATGTCTGGCATGCCGACAAGCTGGCGCGGGGCCGGCGGGGGGGGGGGGGGGCGGGCCGACCCCCCCCTTAGTGGACCCCCGGGGAGAAACGGGCCCTGGCGCGGCGCCCCCA
>NZ_JAUNPC010000001.1:40362-90232 GCF_030536915.1 Paracoccus sp. (in: a-proteobacteria) | reverse complement strand
TGGCGCGCGCCCTGCGGGCCCTGAATGGGACGGATGGACCCGCGCTTTACTGCAGCCGGGTCGAGATCCGGGACGAGGCGCTGCGCCCCCTGGGCCTGTCGCGCCTGCCGGTCAGCCCGCCCTCGTTCCGGCATGCGCTGGTCCAGAACCTCGTGCCCGGCAACACGGCGGTGCTGAACCCCGCCGCAGCTGGGCTAGTCCGCAGGGCGGCGGCCGGCGCTGACGGGGTGGTGATGCATGACTGGTGGCTTTACCAGCTGGTGACCGGCGTCGGCGGCCGGGTCATTCACGATCCCGCGCCCTCGCTGATGTATCGCCAGCATGGCAGGAACGTCGTGGGCGCCAATGACGGCGCGGTCGCACGGCTGGCCAGCCTGGCGCGGATGCTGCGGGGCCTGCACCGGGACTGGAGCCATGAGAACCTGCGCGAGATGCAGCGGCTGCGGGACTGGCTGACGCCCGAGAACCGCTGTGTGCTGGACCGCTTCGCGGCGCTGAACGGCCCTGGACCCTTGCGCCGCCTGCGGGCGATGCGGCAGGGGGGCTTCTACCGGCAGGGACGGCTTTCGCAGGCCACGCTCTGGGCGGCGGCGGCGCTGGGGCGGGTCTGATCCCTTGCAACCGCCGCCCGCCTGCCGCAGCCTCGCCGCCGTCCAACCGGAGTCCCCATGCGCCTGATCCTGAACGCCGGCCTGATCGCGCTGACGCTCGGCTATACGCTCAGCCAGTTCTACCGCGCCTTCCTTGCGGTGCTCAGCTCGACCCTGCAGGCGGAACTGGGGGCCAGCCCCGGCGATCTGGCGCTGTCCTCGGGGATGTGGTTCCTGGGCTTCGCGCTGATGCAGGTGCCGGTCGGCTGGGCGCTGGACCACCTGGGCCCGCGCCGCACCTCGGCCGCCTTCCTGGCGCTGGGAGGCGGCGGGGGCGCCGCGGTCTTCGCGCTTGCCGGCGAGGTCTGGCACCTGCATCTGGCGATGGGACTGATCGGGATGGGCTGCGCCCCGGCGCTGATGGCGGCTTACTACATCATCGCCCATGAATATCCCCGCGCGGCCTTTGCGGGCCTGACGGGGATGATCGTGGGCCTCGGCTCGGCGGGCAACATCCTGGGCGCCGCGCCACTGGTGTCGCTGATCCATGCCATCGGCTGGCGCGAGTCGCTGTGGCTGCTGACCGCCGTGACGCTGGGGGTGGCGGTTCTGCAATGGCTGGTGGTGCGCGACCCGCATCACGCGGACGGCGCGCCGAAGGGCAGCGTCCTGCAGATCCTGGGGCTGCGGGTGCTGTGGCTGATGCTGCCGCTGTTTGCCGTCAGCTATGCCTCGTCGGCGGCGATCCGGGGCTTGTGGGCCGCGCCCTACCTGCGCGACGTCTTCGGCGCGGATGACATGATGATCGGGCGGGCCACGCTGGTCATGGGGATCGCCATGGTGGTGGGCAACCTCATGGCGGGGTCCTTCGTGCGGCTCTGCCGGTCGCTGCGCGGCGCGGTCATGGCGGGACACGCGCTGTCCATCGCGGCGCTGGCGGGGCTGGTGCTGCTGCCGGGGGAAAGCCTGCTTCTGTCGGTGGCGCTGCTGGGGCTGGTCGGGCTGACCGGGACCAACTACGCGCTGATCATGGCCCATGCGCGGGGGTTCCTGCCGGTGCATCTGCTGGGCCGGGGCGTCACCTTCCTCAACATGATCTCGATCGGGGGCGTGGGAATCATGCAATTCGCCTCGCGCCCGCTGCACCAGTCGGCCTCGGGGGCCTTTGCGGCGCCGGGGGCCTATGCGATGCTGTTCCTGTTCTTCCTGGCGCCGCTGGTCGTCGGAACCCTGCTTTACCGCTTGGCGCCCGAGGCCGCCGATGACTGAGCCGCGCGACATCGAGGTGGTGGCGCCGAACCTCAAGCGGCGCCTGTCCGGCGTCACGGCGACCGTGGTGCGGCTGATCCCGGTGCAGGCGCGCATGATCGGGATCGTGGCGACCGGGCCGGGGCTGCCGCCGAACCTGCCGCACATTCCCCTGGCGCGGGCGGCCAGCCTGCCGCGGGACCGCTGGCGGGTCTGGCACGCGCGGCGGAACACGGAAATGGCGCTGGGGCTGGTCCTGCGCCACCTGCTGCGCCGCCGCTACCGCCTGCTGTTCACCAGCGCGGCGCAGCGGCGGCACACCGGCTTCACCCGCTGGCTGATCCGGCAACAGGATGCGCTGATCGCCACATCGCCGCAGGCGGCGTCATATCTGGAACGCCCGGCAGAGGTGATCCTGCACGGGGTCGATACAGGGGTCTTCCATCCGGCAACCGACCGGGCGGCCCTGCGGCGCGAGATGGGGCTTGACCCCCATGCGCTGCTGATCGGCTGCTTCGGCCGGGTCAGGGCGCAGAAGGGCGTCGATCTGCTGGTTGAGGCCGCGCTGCGGGTCTTTCCCCGCCATCCGAGGGCGCAGCTTGTCTTCAGCGGCCGCATCACCTCCGACAACCGCGCTTTTGTCGATGAACTGATGGCCAGGGCGCAGGCGGCTGGCATCGCTGACCGCATCCGCTTTCTGGGCGAGATCCCCTGGGACGACGTGGTGCGGCTTTACCGGGCGCTCGACCTCTTTGCCGCCCCTGCGCGGTGGGAAGGCTTCGGCCTGACCCCGCTGGAGGCGATGGCCAGCGGCGTGCCGGTGATCGCGGCCCGCGTGGGCGCCTATGAGACGCTGATCCGGGATGGCGAGACCGGCACGCTGGTCCCGCGCGAGGACATGGAGGCACTGGCCGCCGCGCTGGACCGCTGGCTGTCCGACGATGCGGAACGCGAGGCCGCGGGCCGCGCCGCCCGCGCCCATGTCGAGGCCAACCACGCCATCGAGGGCGAGGCCCGCGCCATTGTCTCCGTGTATCGCCGCCTGCTGGAAGCGCCCCGATGAACCGGCTGCGATTCCATCCTGCCCGGATGCCGGGGGATATGGCGAGTGCCGCATTGCCGCTGCCGCAGGGCCGATCCGGGCGGGCGCGATGACCCCATTGCGCTTCTATCTTGCCCGGACGCTGCGGGACGAGGACACCATGGCCCGGCTGTCGGTGCCGCAGGCCGAACTGCTGGCGGCGGCCGGGGGCCGGCATGTCGCGCTGGTCGGCAATGCCCGCGCCCTTTCGGCGCAGAGCCATGGCGCCGCCATCGACGCGGCGGGGCTGGTGGTCAGGATCAACCGGGCGCCGATGACCGCGGCCGAAAGCCACGGAACCCGCACCGACTGGCTGGCGCTGGCCGTGCGCTTGACCGAGGCGGACCGCAAGCGGCTGGACCCTGCGCGCATCCTGTGGATGTCGCCCAAGCGCAAGCGGCTGGATTGGGCAAGCGCCAGCAGCCCCGGCTTCTATCTGCATCCGCTAGCGGATTTCCATGCGCTTGCCCGCCGGCTCGGGGCGCCGCCCAGCACCGGGATCATGGCGATCGACCTGCTGCTGCGGGCGCCGCTGAAAAGCCTTGGCCTTTACGGCTTCGACTTCTTTGCCTCGGAATCGCTGTCGGGGTCGCGCAGCGCGGCGCAGGTGCCCCATGACTTCGCGGCCGAGGCCGCATGGGTCCGCGCCCGCGCCGCGGTTGATCTGCGCCTGCGGCTCAACTGAGATCCCGCCCCTCGTCCCAGATCTCGGTCAGCGACCGGTTGCCGATCCGCATCAGCCGCGCCAGCGTGGCGGAAAGCCCGATTCCGTCCCGCCGTTCCGCGCAGGCCGCCACGTCGGCGCCAACCGCCGCCAGCGAGGTCAGCCCCACCTGCCAGGCCAGCCGCGACAGCATCCCGGACCGTTCCGCAAGCCCGGCCATGTCGCCGGACAACGCCGCATGGCGGGTATCCGACAGCCCTTGCGCCAACTGTTCCAGCGCCACGCAGATGACATTATGGGCCGCCGTCTCGCCCAGCTCGTCCACGATCTCGGCCAGCCGGCGCGCATCCACCTGCACCGCTTCCTGCATGCTGAGAACCATCAGATCCGCCATCGTCCCGCCTTGTCCCGTCCTGCCCCGTGTCCCGCACGTTTCGGGCAGATTGCGGATGGGCGGCTAAGAAATCCTTGAGGCAGATGGCAGAAAAGTCTCGAACTTTAGGCATTCGCGGACTATCCACGCGGCCGAGACCCGCATGAGGCCCCCATGACCGCCGTCCGTCCGCTGCCCAGTTACCTCGTCCACCGCTTTCATGGCTGGCACGCCACGTCCTATGCCGAGAACCGCACCTGGTATCGACGATTGGCCGACGATGGCCAGCGCCCCCGGGCGATGGTGATCTCGTGCTGCGATTCCCGCGTCCATGTCACCTCGATCTTCGGGGCCGACAGCGGCGAGTTCTTCATCCACCGCAACATCGCCAACCTGGTGCCGCCCTATGCGCCCGACGGCGAGCAGCACGGCACCTCGGCCGCCGTCGAATACGCCGTGCGCTCGCTTCGGGTCGCGCATCTGATCGTGATGGGCCACAGCCAGTGCGGGGGCGTCGCGGGCTGCCACGCCATGTGCTCGGGCCGCGCCCCCGAACTTGAGGAAGCGACCAGCTTCGTCGGCCGCTGGATGGACATCCTGCGCCCGGGCTATGAGCGCGTGACAGGGCTTCCCGCCGAGGAACAGGTCGATGCGCTGGAAAAGATGGCCGTGCAGGTGTCGCTGGACAACCTGATGACCTTCCCCTTCGTCGCCAATGCCGTCCAGTCGGGCGAGCTGTCGATGCACGGGCTGTGGCACGACATCCGCGATGGCGAGCTGATGATGCTGACCGACGACGACCGCTGGACCCGGGTCTGAAGAACAAAAAAGGCGGCGCCCGCTGGGACGCCGCCTGATCATTTCCTGGAAAAAAGGTCAGGCGGCGCCCAGCCCCTCGCTCGATGCGAAGAACATCGCCTGGCTGACGGCCGAGCGGACCTGCTCTTCCGAATAGGGCTTGGAGATCAGGAACGCGGGCTCGGGACGGTCGCCGGTCAGCAGCCGTTCCGGGAAGGCGGTGATGAAGATCACCGGCAGGTCGCCCAAGGATCCCAGCAGCTCGTTCACCGCATCGATGCCCGACGAGCCGTCGGCCAACTGGATGTCGGCAAGGATCAGGTCGGGGCGGCGGTTCGAGGCGAGTTCCACGGCGGCGGTATGGGTGCGGGCGACGCCCGTGACCTCGTGCCCCATCGCCTGAACGATGCCCTTGAGATCCATGGCGATGATGGTCTCGTCCTCGATGATCATCACGCGGCCGCGAATGGCGCGGCCCATCTCGTTCAGCGCGATCTGGACCAGTTCCTCGGCCTCTTCCTGGTCGATCTGCATGATCTTGGCGATCTGGTCGTAGCGCAGTTCCTCGATCGTGCGCAGCAGCAGCGCCTCGCGCGAGTTGGCAGTCAGGCCGCGCAGGTGCGACTGGGCCACGGCCTCGCGCGAGTTCTGGTCGTCGCTGGCCACCGGCTGGCCCGAGCTTTGCCAGATGGCGTGAAAGGTGCGGAACAGCCCGATGCGGGTTTCCTCGCCCGTCATCAGGCTGCGGTCGCTGAGAATGGCTTCCAGCGTGGCCGCGGCATAGTTGTCACCCGCCGTCTGACTGCCGGTCAGGGCGCGGGCATAGCGACGCAGATAGGGCAGCTCGCGGCCGATGGATTGGGCAAGATCAGCAGCGGACATGGCGTAACCTCAAAATTATCCCCGTGGGAACCTTGACGTCCTGTAGCCGTTGGGCAACGTGCACACAAGATTTCCGGGACTGACAAATATATGAATACGAGGCGGGAAGAACGAAAACGCGCCGCCCTTGAGAAGCAGATTGATGAAAATCTGCGGCGCGTCTATGAGCAGGAAACCCAGCAGGAGGTCCCCGACCGCTTTCTGATCCTTCTCGAGCGCCTGCGCGAGCAGGAGTGATGCGGATGTCCAGAGCGGCCGATAGCAGGGCCCAGTCCGGTCCCGACCCCCGCAGCGAGCTGGTGGATCATCTGCCCGCGTTAAGGGCCTTTGCCCTGTCGCTGACCCGCGAAAGCGCCTCCGCCGACGACCTCGTGCAGGATACCATCGTCAAGGCCTGGACCAACATCGAGAAGTTTCAGGCCGGCACCAACCTGCGCGCCTGGCTGTTCACGATCCTGCGCAACACCTTCTATTCCGCCCGCCGCAAGACCCGGCGCGAGGTCAGCGACACCGATGGCATCCATGCCGCCCGGCAGGCGACCCGCCCCGAACATGACGGACGGCTGGCGATGAACGACTTCAAGGTGGCCTTTGCCCAGCTTCCCGACGAGCAGCGCGAGGCGCTGATCCTTGTCGGCGGATCGGGCTTTTCCTATGAGGAAGCCGCCAACATGACCGGCGTGGCCGTGGGCACCGTCAAGTCGCGCGCCAATCGCGGCCGCCGGCGTCTGGCCGAACTGCTGCAGATGGCCGAGGGCGAGGAACTTGACATGACCGACCGCGCGACCCTGGCCGTGATGGCGGTGAACCACCCCGTTTCCCGCTGAAGGCGCGGGGCCATGCTGGGAAAGGGCGCGTCCTTCACCCGGACACTGGGGTTCCGGCTGGGGATGCTGCTGAGCATCGCGATCCTGCCCATCGGGATGATCTCGATCCTGCAGACGCTGCATCTGTCGCGCGAAGCCGAGCGGTCGTCCGAGATCGCCATCCAGGGACGCACCGCCGCCGCCGCCGCGGGTGAACGGGCGCTGCTGCAGGGCGCGATCGGGACGGCGGATGCGCTTGGCAGTTCGGTGCTGACGCTTCTGGGCGATCCGGCCGCCTGTTCCGAGATGATGCGCGATTTCGTCCAGCGCAGCGCGACCTTTGTTTATGCCGGCTTCACCGACACCACGGGCCGCAACGCCTGTTCCTCTGCGGACGGGGTCGTGGACCTTGGCAACTCGCCGCATTTCCTGCAGTTCATGCGCGAACCGGGAACGCTGATCACTGCCTCGGCGAATGGGCGGGCTTCGGGGCAGTCGGTGGTGATCGTGTCGCAGCCGCTTTACCGCGAACAGGACCTGCTGGGCTATGTCGCAGTGTCCCTGTCGCATGACCTGCTGCGTTCGACCCATGCGACGGCCTACTGGTCGGACGGCGCCCGCATCCTGACCTTCAACAGCGCGGGCCAGTCGCTTGTGGGCGATTTCGAAAGCGACAACGATCCCGCCGCGATCCTGCCGAAAGGCATGACGCTGGATGCGCTGATCCCGCTGACGGACACGACCTTCAGCGGCATCTCGAACTCGGGCGAGCAGCGGGTGTTCTCGGTCGTCGCGGTGGTGCCCGACCTGGTCTACGCACTGGGCAGCTGGAGCCCGCAGCTGACCGGCATTGCCGGGCTGACGGTATCGCGGCTGGCTGCCGTGCTGTTCCCCGTTGCCCTATGGGCGGTATCGCTCGCCGTAGCCTATTTCGCGGTCTATCGGCTGGTGCTGCGCCATGTGCGCGAATTGCGAAGCCAGATGCGCCGCTTTGCCCTGGGCAACCGCGACGCCCCGCCCCCGATCCTGGAAGGCGCGCCGGGCGAGATCCGCGACGTCAGCGAGACATTTCACAACATGGCCCGCATCCTGATCCGCGACGAGGCGGCGATGGAGGAAGTCGTCGCCGAAAAGACGGTGCTGCTGAAAGAGGTCCATCACCGGGTCAAGAACAACCTGCAACTGATCGCCTCGATCATCAACATGCAGGGGCGGATGATCGACGACACCGACGCCAAGCGGGTCCTGCGGTCGGTGCAGGACCGGGTGGCGTCGCTGGCGACGATCTACAAGAACCTCTACCAGGCCGAGCATCTGGATTCGGTCGAGGCCGACCGCCTGATCCGCGACATCATCGGGCAGATGTCCACGGCAACCGTCGTCAACGACCAGTCGATCCAGATCGACACCCAGCTTGACCCGCTGGTGCTGCTGCCCGACCAGGCGGTGCCGCTGACCTTGCTGACCACCGAGGCCTTCACCAACGCGCTCAAATACGCCGGAAAGGCTGAAGGACAGGAACGGGCCTGGGTCCGGGTGCAGTTGCGGGTGGATGACGAAGGCAACGCGGTGCTGACGATCGAGAATTCGCTGGGCCAGCCGCTGAACAGCCTGGAGGGCACCGGCCTTGGCAGCCAGTTGATCGAAGCCTTCGCGATGCAGCTTGACACCGAGACCGAGGTGACGGCAACCGACGACGTCTTCACGCTGCACATGCGCTTCACGCCCGATACGCATCATTCGCTGCGCGAGCCGGAGGAGCGCAGGGTAGTGCTGACATCGGCCGCGCGCGAAGGGGCGCAGCACTGACCGCCGTCAGCCCGCGTCCTGCTTGCGCTTTTCAGCCATCCGGCGCGCCAGCGTGCGGGCCTTGCGCGCCTGCACCAGCCGCTTGTGGCGGTCCATCTCGACATTGATGAGCGCGCCCATCATCACCGAGAAACCGGCCAGATAGAACCACATCAGCAGCGCCACAACCGCACCGATGGACCCGTAGATGCGGTTGTAGCTGTCGAACCGCGCCAGATAGAGCGAAAAGGCCACCGAGGCCGCGGCCCAGGCAAGGGCCGCGAACAGCGCCCCCCAGGTGAAGATGCGGGTGCGCGGTCTCTTCACGTTCGGGCCGTAGCGGTAAAGGATGCCGATGCCGATGATCACGATCAGGAACATGGCGACCCAAGGCGTCACGCCGATCAGCCAGCTTCGCAGCGGCCCATGTTCCATGAAATTGAAGGCCAGCGGCACGATCACGATGGTGGCAAGCCCGAGGATCACCACCCCCACGATGGCCAGCGTCAGCGCATAGGCCAGCACGAAGCCCACGATCGTGGAATGCGAGCGCACCCCGTAAGCCGCGTTCAGCCCGCGCACCAGCGCATCCACCCCAGCCCGCGCCGCGACGGTGGCGATCACGAAAGAGATCGCCGAGGCCCAGCCAAGCTGCGTGCGCCCGCCCGAGGTCAGGGCGTCGATCTGGGCGTGCAGGATCTCCGCGGCCTGGCCGGGCACGAATTCGTCCACGTAGCGGTCGTATTCCTGGATGATCGCCGGATCGAACCAGAGGCCCCAGAGGGCGATCAGGGCGGCAAGGCCGGGAAAGACGGCGAACATGGCGTAAAAGGCCACCCCGGCGGCGATCAGACCCATGTGGATCTTGTCCATACGCTCGAACAGGGCGGCGACGAAGGACCAGGATTCGCGCAGGTAGCCGATCATGGGAAAGGCCCGGGGCGGGGATCAGCCCGCCGGCGCATGGCGCGACCACAGGGCCTTGGCGCCGATCCGTTCGACAAAGGCGGCATGGGCCTGTCGCTCGGCGGCGGTGATGCGGGGGGGCAGCGCCGCCGGACGCGGGGCGCGCGGGCGGACAGGATCCGAGGCGGCGCCGTCGGCCGCGCGGGCCTCGGCCTGCGGCACCAGCACCAAGTCGGGCTGGCGGCCGCCGATCAGTTCCAGATAAACCTCGGCCAGAAGCTGGCTGTCCAGAAGCGCGCCGTGCAGGGTGCGGTTGGAATTGTCGATCCCCCAGCGCCGGCAAAGCGCGTCCAGCGACACCGGCGCGCCCGGAAACTTCCCCCGCGCCATCGCCACGGTGTCGAGTGCCCGGGACATCGGCATCGTGGGATGGCCGGCGCGGCGCAGTTCCGCGTTCAGGAACTTCATGTCGAAGGCCGCATTGTGGATGACCAGCGGGGCATCCTGGACGAAGGCGATGAAATCGCCGGCCACTTCCGCGAAGCGTGGCTTGTCGGACAGGAACTCGGTCGAAAGCCCGTGGACGGCAAAGGCATCGGCCGGCATGTCGCGTTCGGGATTGATGTAGACGTGGAAATGCTGGCTGGTGGGCAGGTGGTTCATCAGCTCGACAGCGCCGATCTCGACGATGCGGTCGCCAGTGTCGGGATCGAAGCCGGTGGTTTCGGTGTCGAGGACGATCTCACGCATGGGTCCTGGTCTTTCGGGCGGCGATTTCGGCAAGGATGGCGTCCACGGCGGCTTCCGCCTCGGCCAATGTCGCGGTGGGGATGATCCAGGTCGCGCGGGCACGGCGGTCGGCGTCCACCATCTGGCGCGACAGGATCAGGTCAAGCGTCGCTTCATCCATGCCGGAACGGGACAGGACACGGGCGCGCTGAACCTCGGTCGGGGCAGAGACGACGGCGACGCCGTCCATCTGCGCCTCTGCCCCCGTTTCGAACAGCAGCGGGATATCGAGCAGCACGACCGGCTCATCGGCATTTGCCGCGATGAAGGCCTGCCGATCGGCCGCGACAAGGGGGTGGACGATGGCTTCGAGTTGCGCGAGGCGCGACGGGTCCTCGGCGAGCAGGCGTTTCAGCACGGTGCGGTCGATGCCATCGGGGCCGAGCGCCGAGGGGAAGGCTGCCCCGACAGGTTCGACCGCGGCACCGCCTGCCGCGTAAAGCCGGTGAACGGCGGCGTCGGCATCCCAGATCGGGACGCCGCGGCTTGCGAACATCGCGGCGGTGGTGGTCTTGCCCATGCCGATGCCGCCGGTGAGGCCGAGCCGGAAGCTCATCCCGACACCGCCGCGCGCAGGGCGTCATCGACCTGGGGTCTGACGCCGAACCAGCGCTCGAACCCCGGTGCCGCCTGGTGCAGCAGCATCCCGAGGCCGTCCACCGTGACGCAGCCGCGCGCGCGGGCGGCGCGGAGGAAATCCGTGTCCAAGGGCGTATAGACAAGGTCCGTCACCAATGCATCGGGCGACAGCCGGTCCAAGGGAACCTGCAGGGGGGGCTGGCCCTCCATGCCCATGGAGGTGGTGTTCACGACGGTTCCGGCACCCTCCAGCATCCCGCCCGCGTCCGACCAGTCATGGACGGTGACGCGCGCGCCGAAATCCTCGCGGATACGCTCGGCACGCTCGCGGGAACGGTTGGCGATCCGCAGTTCGGGCACACCCTGGTCCAGAAGCGCCGCAACCACGGCCCGCGCGGCGCCCCCCGCGCCGATGATGGCGGCCGAACCGGAGGAGGGCTGCCAGTGCGGCGCCTGCTGCATCAGGTTGGCGATGAAGCCCTCGCCGTCGGTGTTGTCGGCGTGGATGCGGCCGTCGGTACGAAAGATCAGCGTGTTGGCCGCCCCGATCAGGGCCGCGCGGTCGGTGACGACATCAGCCAGCGCCAGCACGGCCTCCTTGTGCGGGATGGTGACGTTTGCGCCGACGAAGCCCATGCACGGCAGGGACCGCAGGACTTGCGCAAGATGTTCGGGTTTAACGGCAAGCGGCACGTAATGGCCGCGCAGCCCGTGCCGCTGCAGCCAGTGCCCATGCAGTACGGGCGAGCGCGAATGGGCCACGGGCCAGCCGATCACCCCGGCCAGCGGCACCTGCGCTGCCCCGTGATCCTGCCGATCCGCCATCATCGACGCTGTGCCGTGGTTCATTCCGCATCCTCGCCGCCCTGCCACATCTGTCTAGCCCGCGTACAATTCAAGGGGAAGGACCACGGCTGTGGATAACCGCGGTGCAAAACCGGGGCGGGAGGAAGGCGATGACAGGGGACAATTGCTGACCGCTTGAGGGTTGTGGATCAGGACATGAGACAGAAGGCGAACATGAGGGATTCATCCACAGGAAGACAAGTTGTCCCGAAGTCATCCC
This sequence comes from Paracoccus sp. (in: a-proteobacteria), assembly GCF_030536915.1. GTDB lineage: Bacteria > Pseudomonadota > Alphaproteobacteria > Rhodobacterales > Rhodobacteraceae > Paracoccus. The sequence continues at coordinate 78,662 of NZ_JAUNPC010000001.1, read as the reverse complement.
GGCCTTGTGGATTAACAGGGTTATCCACAGGGTGGATTTGTATTTCAAAATATTGAATATATTAAGTTATATTGAGGTAAAGGGAGATGCTCCCACAGGATTTTCCCACAGGCGGATTCGGTGGATTGAATCGCGTGAAAAGCGTGTCTTCCGAAGTCCACAGCCCCTACCACCACATCTACCTTTCTTATCTTTCCTTTCTTAAGGATAAGATGGCAAAGGAGATGGCGCATGATCACCGATTGGCTTGGCACTGCTTACCCATGGATCAAGGCGTTCCATGTCATGGCGGTGATTTCCTGGATGGCAGGCCTGTTCTATCTGCCGAGGCTGTTCGTTTATCATGCCGAGCGCGGGACCACGGCCGGAGAGCCGCGCGACAGCCTTCAGATCATGGAATACAAGCTGCTGCGGTTCATCATGGGCCCCGCATCCATCGCGACATGGCTTGCGGGGCTTGCGCTGGTGTTCACGCCGGGCATCGTGGACTGGTCGATGGCCTGGCCATGGACCAAGGCTCTTGCCGTGATCGGCATGACCGTCTTCCATCACTGGCTGATGGTCGAGCGGAAGAAGCTGTCGCGCAGCGAAGGATCGCCAGGCCGGCACTATCGGCTGATGAACGAAGTGCCCACCTTGCTGATGGTGGTCATCGTGTTGTCGGTGATCGTGAAGTTCTGAAGATTTGACTCAAGCGCAGTTAAGGCCTATGTGCCGTGGCGTGCCCCGTCCGGGGCGAATCCATCCGACATGAGCATGCCGCAGCGCCCGGCCCGGGCCGATCCGGCGCATGGTGACATGATGACCGAAGAACGCCTCAACCTCGCCGACCTGAAGGCCAAGAGCCCCGCCGACCTGCTGTCTATCGCCGAGGAATGGGAGATCGAGAACGCTTCCACCATGCGGAAGGGCGAGATGATGTTCTCGCTGCTGAAGGAGCATGCCGAGGAAGGCTTCGAGATTGGCGGCGATGGCGTGCTGGAGGTCGTGCAGGACGGCTTCGGCTTCCTGCGCTCGCCCGAGGCGAATTATCTACCCGGCCCTGATGACATCTATGTCAGCCCTGACATGATCCGTCAGCACAGCCTGCGCACCGGTGACACGGTCGAGGGCGTGATTCGGGCACCGGGCGAGAACGAGCGTTACTTTGCGCTGACAAAGGCCGAGAAGATCAACTTCGAGAGTCCAGAGAAGGCCCGCCACAAGGTGGCCTTCGACAACCTGACTCCGCTTTATCCCAACGAGCGGTTGCGGATGGAACTGGAGGATCCGACGGTCAAGGATCGCTCGGCCCGCATCATCGATCTGGTGGCGCCGATCGGGAAAGGGCAGCGGTCATTGATCGTGGCGCCGCCGCGGACCGGGAAAACGGTGCTGTTGCAGAATATAGCGCATTCGATTGAGAAAAATCATCCGGAATGCTATCTCATCGTGCTGCTGATCGACGAGCGGCCCGAGGAAGTCACGGACATGCAGCGCTCGGTCAAGGGCGAGGTGATTTCCTCGACTTTCGACGAACCGGCCACCCGGCATGTTGCTGTCAGCGAGATGGTGATCGAGAAGGCAAAACGGCTGGTGGAACACAAGCGGGATGTGGTGATCCTGCTGGATTCGATCACGCGCTTGGGACGGGCGTTCAACACGGTCGTGCCCTCCTCGGGCAAGGTGCTGACCGGCGGTGTCGATGCAAATGCGTTGCAGCGGCCCAAGCGGTTCTTTGGCGCTGCGCGGAATATCGAGGAAGGCGGCTCGCTGACGATCATTGCGACGGCCCTGATCGACACCGGCAGCCGCATGGACGAAGTGATCTTCGAGGAGTTCAAGGGCACCGGCAACAGCGAGATCGTGCTGGATCGGAAGGTCGCCGACAAGCGGGTGTTCCCGGCCATGGACATTCTCAAGTCGGGTACCCGCAAGGAGGAGCTGCTCGTGGATCAGAAGGATCTGCAGAAGACCTATCTGCTGCGTCGCATCCTGAACCCGATGGGCACGACGGATGCGATCGAGTTCCTGATCTCGAAGCTGAAGCAGACCAAGACCAATGCCGACTTCTTCGAATCGATGAACGCCTGAGCATGGGATGTCCACGATCTACGCCGAAGCGACGCCTCCCGGCCGGGGCGGAATCTCTGTCGTTCGCCTGAGCGGACCCGAGGCGCGCCGGATTGGGGAGGCCCTTGCCGGACCACTGCCCGAGGCTCGGCGGGCCGAACTGAGATCATTGCGGGACGGCGAGTTGATCGACCGGGGCTTGGTGATCCGCTTCGACCAAGGATCGAGCTTCACCGGCGAGGATGTCATCGAGTTCCAGATTCACGGTGCCCGTGTGGTGGTGCGTCGGCTTGAAGCCGCATTGCGGCGGCATGGCGCGCGCTTGGCAGAACCAGGCGAGTTCACGCGCCGGGGGCTGATGAACGGTGCAATTGCCCTGAGCGAGGTCGAAGCACTGTCTGATCTTTTGGTCGCGGAAAGCGAAGCCCAACGGAAGCAGGCGATGCGGGTCGTGTCGGGCGAACTTCTTCGATGGACCGATAGCCTGCGCGAACGGCTCGTCCGGGCCGGAGCGTTGATCGAGGTTTCAGTGGATTTCGCGGACGAAGAGGTCCCTGATGAGGTCCCGGCGGAGGTATTCGAACTGCTGGAAGGCGTGCGACGGGACATTCAGGTTGCACTTGCCGGCTATCCGGCAGCTGAGCGGATACGGGCCGGTTTCCAAGTGGCGATCGTCGGACCCCCGAATGCGGGGAAGTCATCGCTGCTGAACCGGATCGCAAAGCGGGAATTGGCGTTGGTCAGTGATGTGGCGGGCACGACCCGCGATGTGATCGAGCTTCATACCGACCTTGGTGGTCTAGCGGTCACGTTTCTTGACACTGCGGGTCTTCGCAACACACAGGATCATGTCGAGTCATTGGGAGTTGAGCGTGCGCTGGATCGTGCGCGCAATGCAGACCTGAGAATACACCTGTCTGATGATAGCCAGCCTGTCCAGAGTCTTCTGATGAATGATGATCTGGTTCTTCGTACCAAGGCTGACTTGGGCGGAACCGGCATCTCGGCTGTGTCCGGGGTCGGTATAGCTGAGATGTTGGAAGAGGTAAGGGATCGGCTGAGTCAGCGGGTGGCCGGGGCCGGCGTCATCACGCGGCGCCGGCAAGCCGAGTGTCTGGAGAGTGCAGCAGAGGCGCTTGACATAGGAACCAACCAGCCGGCCGAAGTTCTGGCAGAGACGGTGCGGCATGCTTCACAGCGGTTGAGCGAGGTTGTTGGACGCATCGCTGTGGATGACTATCTTGACGAGATCTTCTCGCGCTTCTGCATAGGCAAGTAGGTGCTTCACGTGAAACATTTCGATGTCATTGTGATCGGAGCTGGTCATGCGGGGCTTGAAGCCGCGGCAGCTGCGGCCCGCTTGGGTGTGACGGTTGGTCTGGTAACGATGCGTGCTGACGACCTAGGAACCATGTCGTGCAATCCAGCGATCGGTGGTCTTGGGAAGGGGCATCTGGTCCGGGAAGTAGATGCACTTGACGGGCTCATGGGTCGCGCTGCAGATGCTGCAGGGATTCAGTTTCGTCTTTTGAACAGGCGTAAGGGGCCGGCGGTTCAAGGACCACGTGTGCAGGCTGATCGGGCATTATATCGGACGGCGACAAGAGAACTTGCCAAGGTCTCAGGGCTGCGACTTTTAATCGGTGAAGTGTCGTCTCTTGTTGTCGAGGACCAACGTGTTCAAGGTATAATCCTCAACACAGGTGATGAGATCAAATGCACCACCGTGATTGTGGCCGCAGGCACCTTCCTGAACGGCCTGATTCATGTAGGAGATGTAGCTCGCCCTTCGGGGAGGTGGGGCAATGATCGTTCTGCAGGATTGGCAGCGGCATTGCTTAAGATAGAACTTCCTCTTGGCCGGTTAAAAACCGGAACACCACCGAGGTTGTCGCGTGGCTCCATAGAGTGGGACAGTCTTCAGCAGCAGCCGGGAGATCCCGATCCGGTCATGATGTCTTTCATGAGCGTGAAACCGCAAGCACCTCAGGTTGCATGTGCGATCACTCATACGAACGAGCGAACCCATCAGATCATCCTTGATAATCTGAATCAGTCTGCGATGTATGGTGGAAGGATTGACAGCAAGGGTCCTCGCTACTGTCCATCAATAGAAGACAAAGTGGTCCGCTTCTCTGAAAAGACTAGCCACCAGATCTTCCTTGAGCCTGAAGGCCACGATAGCGATCTTGTCTATCCGAATGGGATTTCAACCTCTCTGCCAGAGAAGGTTCAGCTAGAATATGTCAGATCCATCCGCGGGCTTGAAGCGGCTGAGATTGTCCAACCAGGCTATGCGGTCGAATACGACTATATCGACCCTCGCGCATTGAAGCCGACCCTGGAATTAAAGTCGATCCAAGGTCTTTATCTCGCCGGTCAGATCAACGGGACGACCGGCTATGAAGAAGCGGCGGCCCAAGGCTTGGTAGCCGGCTTGAATGCGGCGCTTTTCGTTCAGGACAGAGCGCCTGCTGTGTTCAGCAGGACGGAAAGCTATATTGGCGTAATGATCGACGATCTGGTCACTCGTGGCGTAACTGAACCATACCGCATGTTCACCTCTCGGGCCGAGTTCCGTCTTTCGCTCCGCGTCGACAATGCAGACCGTCGCCTGACTCCGAAAGGGATTGAATGGGACCTTGTGGGAGAAGAGCGTAGAACACGATTCCAGGAAAAGCTGCAGCGGTTCGAGCATGTCCAGAGAACCTGTCAGAACATCAGCTTTACGCCACAGGAACTCGGTCGCCGGGGCATAATTGTCCGGCAGGATGGAAACCACCGGACAGCTTTCAGTCTTTTGGGTCAGAGCGATGTGGATACTTCCAGTATCCTGGCTTTGTTGCCGCCTGACATCGCCGATGACAAAGAGGGGCTGGATCTTGTCTGTAATGAGGCAATGTATGCCCAGTTCACAGAGCGCCAGCAGCGGGATGCTGCTGACATACGCCGGTATGAGAGCCTCATCATCCCGACCGAGCTCAACTACGATAACGTGGCAGGATTGTCCAAAGAGTTACAGCTAAAACTGGCGCGTCATCGACCTGCGAATATCGCCCAAGCTGCTGCCGTCGAAGGGATGACACCTGCAGCCCTGAGCCTTCTGATCGCACGCCTGCGTACGCGGTCCGGAACAGCAGCATGAATGCTTCACGTGAAGCGAAGCTGGTGCAATATGCAGAACTCGTCAGAAGATGGAACCCGAGGATCAATCTCGTAGCGCGGACTACAATCGAGGACATTGAAACGCGCCATATCCGAGACAGCTTGCAACTGAATGATCTTGTATCACCTAGCGCAGGCACCTGGATGGACATCGGCAGTGGTGGAGGTCTGCCAGGCCTGGTCTTGGCGATCTGTCGGCCTCAAACCTCTTTCCGGCTTGTGGACTCGGACAGTCGAAAGGTTGTTTTCCTGCAGACGGTCATCCGCGAACTGTCGCTTCCGAACTGCACAGCACAGGCAGCGCGCATCGAAAACCTTTCCCCGGCTAAGGCTCTTACCCTCAGCGCCCGTGCGCTTGCACCTCTTGAGCGCCTCATGCCATATCTCGCCAGGCATCTGGCGCCAGAAGGAACCGCTTGGCTGATGAAGGGTCGAAATTGGCAAACCGAACTCGCCCCCACGCAAGAGTCGTGGAACTTCGAGCTGAAGATCCATCCCAGCAAGACCGACGAGGACGCGGCCATCCTCCAGATCTGGAATGTTAAGCATGTATGACCGCACCATCATCGCCATCACCAATCAGAAGGGTGGCGTTGGCAAGACGACCACGGCTATCAACCTGGGTGCTGCTTTGGCGGAGAATGGTGTCGAGGTCACCATCATCGACCTTGATCCTCAAGGAAACGCTTCCACCGGCTTGGGTGTAGATCCTGAGGATCGGGAAACCACCAGCTACGATCTCCTGACCGGCGATGTCGACTGGACGAAGGCGCGCCATCGGACCGGCTTGGCGAACCTCACCATCGTTCCGGCAACGCCTGACTTGGCCTCAGCCGAACTCGACATCGCCTCGCGTACGCGGCGGACGCATCTTCTGTCCGATGCATTGCAGCAGGCAACGGGTACGGTTCTGATCGACTGCCCCCCCGCCCTTGGCCTGCTTACCCTCAACGCGATGGTTGCCGCCGACAGCGTAATCGTGCCTCTGCAAGCCGAATTCTATGCGCTGGAAGGACTTTCGCAACTCATGCTGACCATTCGAGAGGTCAGGAACTCGGCAAATCCACACCTCCGGATCGAGGGGGTTCTCCTGACAATGGCGGACTCCCGGAACAACCTGTCCCAGCATGTCGAAGCAGATGCCCGCAAAACTCTGGGTCCGCTTGTCTTCAGGACTGTCGTGCCCCGAAATGTCCGGGTGTCGGAATCGCCCTCTCACGCTTTGCCGGTGATCCACTACGACCCTTCTTCCAAGGGCAGCGCTGCTTACCGTGCCCTGGCAATCGAACTGATCGATCGTAACCGCGATCAGGGAAAGGCAGCACATGGCTGATCCGAAACCCCGCAAGGGAGGCCTTGGGCGTGGCCTCTCCGCGCTCATGGCCGATGTCGAACTGTCGCCGGGAACTCAGACGCGCAGCACCCTGAATGTTCCTGTCGAACAAATCATCCCGAACCCTGACCAGCCACGGCGCCAGTTTGATCCTGAGGCGCTGGCCGAACTTGCAGCCTCCCTGCGCAACCGGGGTGTGTTGCAACCGCTGATCGTCCGTCCTCACCCGAATGAGCCGGATCTCTACCAGATCGTTGCCGGGGAACGCCGATGGCGTGCGGCCCAGATCGCGCAATTGCACGAACTTCCGGTTCTGGTCCGAGAATTGGACGACACCGAAGTGCTCGAAGTGGCGCTGATCGAAAACATCCAGCGCGCCAATCTCAATCCGATCGAAGAGGCGGCTTCCTTCCGTCAGCTCATGGATCGTTTCGGCCATACCCAGGAAAGGCTCGCCGAGGCTCTGGACAAGAGCCGCAGCCACATCTCGAACCTCCTGCGGCTGCTGAATCTTCCCGATCAGGTTCAGGGTTTTGTGCGGGATGGAAAAATCAGCGCCGGCCATGCCCGGGCTCTCATCACCGCTCCTGATCCCATCGCCATGGCGCGCAAGGTCATCGACCGCAATCTTTCCGTCCGTGAGACAGAAGCTCTCGCCCGCCAGGTGGCGGAACGCCCCGCATCTGTGCCAAAACAGGTGAAAGACGACAAGGACGCAGATACCCGCGCGTTGGAGGCGGATCTTTCCGCGCATCTCAAGATGCGCGTCAAAATCGAACACGCAGGTCAGGATGGTGGACGCGTCACGGTCACATACCGCGACCTGGAACAGTTGGATCGTCTTTGCCAACTTCTGGGCGCTGGCGCCTGATATTCAGGCCAGTGCCCGCAGGATCGCATTCAACACTGGCCGTCCTTTTGCGGTGGCCTGCAGTCGACCGGAGGACACTCCGACCAACCCCATTTCGTCCAGTTCTGCGATGACATTGTCTGAGATCGGCTCTCCCGCGAGGCGGGTATAACGCCCTAGGTCCATGCCTTCGGCCAGCCGCATCGACATCAGCAGGTATTCGGTCGCCTGTTCATCCCGCGGCACTGGCACACGCGGAATTTCACCTGCACCTTTCCTGACAGCTTCAAGCCAAGCGCCGGGTGCGCGGGGGGCCTCGGTCGCCCAGCGGCAACCTTCCAGCGTCAGCCGTCCATGCGCCCCGGGACCGATGCCGGCCCAATCGCCCTGTCGCCAGTAAACGAGATTGTGCCGGCTCTCGGACCCTTCCCGCGCATGATTCGACACCTCATAAGCCGGAAGCCCGTAGGACAGGCAGATTTCCTGCGTATCCAGATACATATCGGCAGCAAGGTCGTCATCCGGCAGCCCCTTCAAGCCGCCCGCTGCGGCGCGGGCGCCAAAGGCTGTGCCGTCCTCGATGGTCAGTTGATAAAGCGACAGGTGATCGACCGCCATCTCCAGCGCTTCGCGCAACTCGGCTTTCCATGCAGCCCGGGTCTGGTCCTGCCGCGCATAGATCAAGTCGAAACTGACCCGAGGGAAGCAGCCCCGCGCAACCTCGAAGGCCGCGCGCGCCTCGGAAACACTGTGCAATCGCCCAAGCCGCCGCAGGTCGGCGTCGTTCAATGCCTGCACCCCCATGGACAGGCGATTGACCCCAGCCTCTGCATAGCCTTGGAAGCGACCGCGTTCGACGCTGCCCGGATTGGCTTCAAGGGTGATCTCGATGTCATTGGCGAGGCCCCAAGCCGACCGGGCCGCATCGATCACCGCCCCGACCACCTCCGGCTCCATCAGCGACGGCGTGCCCCCGCCAAAGAAGATGCTGCGAAGAATGCGCCCTCTTGTTTCCTCGGCGACCCTAGCGATTTCGGACCGGTAAGCTTCCAGCCACCTGCGCTGGTCGATCACCGCCGCAACATGACTGTTGAAATCGCAGTAAGGGCACTTGGACGCGCAGAAGGGCCAGTGAACATAAAGCCCAAAGCCGCCATCCAGCCAATCCTGATCTGCACCCTCGTTCACGCGCCCAGTATCGCCCTGAGCTTGCGGAACGCTTCGGCCCGATGGCTGATCGCGTTCTTTTCCTCTGCCGTCATCTCGGCATAGGTCCTGTCGTGACCTTGGGGCAGGAAGATCGGGTCATAGCCATGCCCCAACTGCCCCCGCGGCGGCCAGACCAGCCGCCCCGGTGCAACGCCCTCGAACACCTCCTCATGCCCGTCCGGCCACAGCATCAGCAATGTCGCCCGGAACTGGGCAGTCCGGGGCTCCGGCACGCGGCGAGCCTCTAGCTCGTCCCATGTCCGCTGCATGGCCTGCATGAAATCCCGTCCGTCCGCTGTCCCCGCCCAGTCGGCGGTGTGTACCCCCGGCGCGCCGTCAAGCCCGTCCACGGTGATCCCGCTGTCATCGGCCAGCGCCGGCAACCCGGTGGCAGCCATCGCTGCCCGCGCCTTGATCCGCGCGTTTCCGATAAAGCTTGTCTCGGTCTCGGCAGGTTCGTCCAAGCCCATTTCGGCTGCACCGAGAACCTCGATCCCGTGCGGAGCGAAAAGCGCCCGCATCTCCTCCAGCTTGCCGGCATTATGGGTTGCGACCAGCAGCTTCCCTTCCAGAAACCGCCTCATGACACGGCAGCTTTCTGCGCCACAACCAGTTCGGCCACGCCCTTCTCGGACAGGTCGAGCAGCGTGTTCATCTGATCGCGGGAAAAGGCCGAGCCTTCCGCCGACATCTGCACCTCGATCAGGCGCATGCCTCCGGTCAGCACGAAGTTCCCGTCTGTGCCCGCCTCGCTGTCTTCTGCATAATCCAAGTCCAGCACCGGCTGGCCTGCATAGATGCCGCAACTCACCGCCGCGACATGGTCCAGGATGGGGTCGCTGGCAATCAGCTTCGCATCCAGCAGCCGGTTCACCGCCAGACGCAGCGCCACCCAGCCACCGGTGATCGCCGCGCAGCGGGTTCCGCCGTCGGCCTGGATCACATCGCAGTCGATCACGATCTGCCGCTCTCCAAGTGCCAGCCGGTCCACACCCGCCCGCAGCGCCCGTCCGATCAGGCGCTGGATTTCCTGCGTGCGGCCGGATTGCTTTCCCGCCGCAGCCTCGCGGCGGTTGCGGCTGTGGGTCGCCCGCGGCAGCATGCCGTATTCCGCCGTCACCCAGCCCTGCCCGGTTCCGCGCAGGAATGCCGGCGGCTTCTCCTCGATCGAGGCCGAACACAGCACATGTGTATCCCCCATGCGGATCAGGCAGGACCCTTCGGCATGGCTCATCACCCCGGTTTCGATTGAAATCGGGCGCAGTTCCACTAACTTCCGGCCAGAGGGTCGCATGCGTGATCCTTTCCGGCCCTCGGGCCATCTTCTTGACTGCCGCAAACTAAAGGCTCCGTCCCGGTCCCTGCAACCCGAATGCCCCAGCCTCCCGATCTCTTCGCCGATCTGAACGACCGCTCGCGCGAGGTTTTCCGCAGGGTAGTCGAAGCCTATCTTCAAACCGGAGAGCCGGTAGGATCGCGCACGCTGACCCGCGGGATGCCGGTTTCCGCCGCCACGATCCGCAACGTCATGCAGGATCTGGAATACATGGGCCTGCTGGAAAGTCCCCATGTCTCGGCCGGCCGCTTTCCGACCCAGCTTGGCCTGCGCCTTTTCGTCGACGGCCTGATGGAGGTCGGCCCCATCGGCCCCGAGGACCGCTCGCGCATTGCCGAGATCATGGGCGACGTCCCTTCCGACACCGGGGCGATGCTCGACCGTGTCTCCACGGCGCTGTCCACCATCACCCGGGGGGCGTCGGTGGTGCTGATGCCGAAGCAGGAGGAAGCGGCCCTCAAGCATATCGAGTTCGTCAGCCTCGGGCCGGACCGTGCCCTGGTGATCCTCGTCTTCGCGGATGGACGGGTGGAAAACAGGCTGTTCACCCCCCCGCATGGCCAGACGCCCAGTTCGCTGCGCGAGGCGGGGAACTTCCTGTCGGCGCGCGGCGAAGGGCATACGCTGGCCGAGTTGCGCCGGGACATGGCCCTGCATCTGTCCCGCGCCCGCCAGGAACTCGACACCCTGGCCGCGCAGCTTGTCCAGACGGGGCTGGCCTCCTGGGATGCCGATGCGCCGGACCCGAGGCTGATCGTCCGAGGCCGTGCCAACCTGCTGGATCACGAAGCGGCCGACCTCGACCGCATCCGCAGTCTTTTCGACGACCTGGAACGCAAGCGCGACATCGCCCGTTTCCTTGAACTGGCGGAAGAGGGGCAGGGCGTGCGGATCTTCATCGGCTCGGAAAATGAGCTTTTCTCACTTTCGGGTTCCTCTCTCGTCGTTTCGTCCTATATGAACGCTGACCGCAAGATCGTGGGCGCGGTGGGGGTGATCGGGCCGACGCGCCTGAACTACGGCCGCATCGTCCCGATCGTCGATTACACGGCCCAGCTTGTCGGCAAGGTCCTGTCCGACCGCAAAGGATGAGAGATGAACGATACGCAGAATCCCAATGATCTGTCGGAATTGCCGCTGGAAGACCTGTCGCAGGACGGCGACCTGTCCCTTGATGAGTCCGTCATGGACGGCGAGGACCCGCGCATCGCAGCCCTGACGGCCGAGCGCGACGAGTTGCGCGACCGCTTCATGCGCGCCCTTGCCGATGCCGAGAATGCCCGCAAGCGCGCCGAAAAGGACCGCCGCGAGGCCGAGAACTACGGCGGCTCCAGGCTGGCCCGCGACCTGCTGCCGGTCTACGACGCCCTGACCCGCGCCATCGATGCGGCCGACCGCACGGTCGCGCCCGATCTTGTCGAAGGGGTCGAACTGACCCTGCGCGAATTGCAGAACGTCTTTTCCCGTCACGGTGTCCAGGTCATCGCGCCGGCCATCGGCGACCGCTTCGACCCGCTTCTGCACGAGGCGATGTTCGAGGCGCCTGTTTCCGGCACGAAGGCGGGAGACATCATCCAGGTCATGGTCAACGGTTTCATGCTGCATGACCGCCTGTTGCGGGCGGCCCAGGTCGGCGTCTCGTCGCAGCCTGCTGTCAATTGAGACCGTAAGCGGTTACAACCTTCGGCGGACTTGATCGCGGGGACCGACCCGGTCACCTTCTTCAAAGGTCAAGGAGGACGGCCATGGCAGACACCTCGGCAATCAGGATCCACCCCGCCGTCGATGACGGCGTAAAGGCGTCGCACCAGGACTTCGCGGGGGGCGAGCTTACCTGCAGATGCAGTTCGAACCCCGTCCGCGTCCGCGTGGGCGGGCAGACGGCGCATAACCATGTCTGCGGCTGCACCAAGTGCTGGAAGCCCGAGGGGGCGCTTTTCAGCATGGTCGCCGTGGTGGGACGCGACGCCATCGAAGTCGTCGAGAACGGCGACAAGCTGCAGGTCGTCAACAAGGAGGCGCCGATCCAGCGCTATGCCTGCCGCGACTGCGGCACCCACCTGTATGGCCGCATCGAGAACACCGAGCATCCCTTTTACGGGCTTGACTTCGTCCATACCGAACTGTCGGACAAGGAAGGCTGGGCCGCGCCGGAATTCGCGGCCTTCGTGTCCTCGATCATCGAAGCGGGCGTGAATCCCGAGCGGATGCCGGCGGTCCGTGCCCGGCTGCGGGAACTCGGCCTTGAACCCTATGACGCGCTGTCGCCGCCACTGATGGATGCGATCGCGACCCATGTCGCCAAGAAATCCGGCAAGTTCAACACGTTGAACGTGTGAGATCTGCCGCCTGATCCAAGCCCCCGAAGGGCCGGCCTTTGCCGGCCCTTTCGGCATGACACCCGGCCTGACGGCCGGAACCCAAGGAGAGATTGATGAGAACTCGTGCCGCCGTCGCGCTGGAAGCCGGCAAACCGCTGGAAATCATGGAAGTGAACCTTGAAGGCCCGAAAGCCGGCGAGGTTCTGGTCGAGATCAAGGCCACCGGCATCTGCCACACCGACGAATTCACCCGCTCGGGCGACGACCCGGAAGGCATCTTCCCCGCGATCCTCGGCCATGAGGGCGCGGGCGTGGTGGTCGAGGTTGGCGCCGGCGTCACCTCGGTCAAGCCGGGCGATCATGTGATCCCGCTTTACACCCCCGAATGCCGCCAGTGCGCTTCCTGCCTGTCGGGCAAGACCAACCTCTGCACGGCGATCCGGGCGACCCAGGGCCAGGGCCTGATGCCGGACGGCACCTCGCGCTTCTCGATGCTGGATGGCACCCCGATCCACCACTACATGGGCTGCTCGACCTTCTCGAACTACACCGTGCTGCCGGAAATCGCGGTGGCGAAGGTCCGCGAGGACGCGCCCTTCGACAAGATCTGCTACATCGGCTGCGGCGTGACGACCGGCATCGGCGCGGTCATCAACACCGCCAAGGTGGAGATCGGGGCGAAAGCAGTTGTTTTCGGCCTAGGCGGGATCGGGCTGAACGTGATCCAAGGCCTGCGGCTTGCCGGCGCCGACATGATCATCGGCGTGGACCTGAACAACGACAAGAAGCCGATGGCCGAAAAGTTCGGCATGACCCATTTCATCAACCCGAAAGAGGTCGAGAACGTCGTCCAGGAAATCGTCAACATGACGAAGACGCCCTTCGACCAGATCGGCGGCGCGGATTACACCTTCGACTGCACCGGCAACGTCAATGTCATGCGCCAGGCGCTGGAATCGGCCCACCGCGGTTGGGGCCAGTCCATCGTCATCGGCGTGGCGCCCGCGGGGGCCGAGATCGCGACCCGGCCCTTCCAGCTTGTCACCGGCCGCGTCTGGAAAGGCTCGGCTTTCGGCGGCGCCCGCGGGCGGACCGACGTGCCGAAGATCGTGGACTGGTACATGGACGGCAAGATCGAGATCGACCCCATGATCACCCACACCCTGAAGCTCGAGGACATCAACAAGGGCTTCGACCTGATGCACGCCGGTGAATCCATCCGGTCGGTCGTCATTTACTGATCCTTCAGGGATGCTTAGGTAAGACTGCGGCGGGGCCCGGACCGAGCGTCCCGCCGCAATGCCGAAAAAGGATGATCCCATGCTGCGCCCCTTCCCGCCCCACCGCCTTGATGATGACGACGACGAGGAAGAGGACGAGCCCCGCGAGGATCGCCAGAAGGGCGAGGATCTGGGCCTTCCGCAAAGCCCCTCGATCGACAAGCTGTATTTCCAGTCGCGCACGGTGATCGTCGCGGGCACCATCAACGACAAGCTGGCGCAACGCACCGTCTCGCACCTGCTGGCGCTGGCCGAGGACAGCGACAAGCCGATCAACGTCCTGATTTCGTCGCCCGGCGGCCATGTCGAATCGGGCGACATGATCCATGACGTGATCAAGTTCATCCGTCCGACCGTGCGCACCATCGGCTCGGGCTGGGTGGCCTCCGCGGGCGCGCTGATCTTCGTGGGCGCGGAACGGGAAAACCGCTTCTGCCTGCCCAACACCCGCTTCCTGATCCACCAGCCCTCGGGCGGGATCGGCGGCACCTCGACGGACATGATGATCCAGGCGGAACAGGTGCGCCTGATGCGCGACCGCCTGAACCAGATCTTCGCCGACGCCACCGGCCAGCCGGTCGAGCGGATCGAGAAGGACACCCAGCGCGACTTCTGGCTGAACACGCAGGAAGCCTTGGACTACGGTCTGCTGGGCAAGGTTATCCGCAGCATGGACGACCTGAAATGACCTCTGACCGGGCGGATGTCCGCATCCGCCCCGCCACCCCTGCAGACCACGACGCGATCTGGGCGATCCTCGAACCCGTCTATCGTGCGGGCGAGACCTACTGCATCCCGCGCGACATCCCGCGCGAGGAGGCACTGGCCGACTGGTTCGCCGCCCCCTTCACCGTTTTCGTGGCCGAGGCCGGGGGCCGTGTCCTCGGCACCAGCCATGTAGGCCGCAACCGCCCCGGTGGGGCGTCCCACGTTGCCAATGCCAGCTTCGCCACGGCACCCGCCGTGCGCGGCCTCGGCGTGGCAGCGGTGCTGGTTGCCGATGCCAAGGACTGGGCGCGGGCGCGGGGCTTTCGGGCGATGCAGTTCAACTTCGTCGTCGCCACCAACGCCGATGCCGTCCATTCGTGGCAGAAGGCCGGCTTTGCCATTGTCGGCCGCCTGCCCAAAGCCTTTCTTCACCCCGCGCAGGGCTATGTCGATGCCTTGGTGATGTATCACGACCTGACTGAAGGAGCCGAAACGTGACCCTAGAAACCCTGTCCGAGAACCGCAGCTTCGGCGGCACCCAGGGCGTCTATCGCCACAAGTCGCAGGCGACCGGCACCGACATGACCTTTGCCGTCTACCTGCCGCCCGCCGCCGACTATGGCCCGGTCCCGGTGCTGTGGTATCTCTCGGGCCTGACCTGCACCCATGAGAACGCCATGACCAAGGCGGGCGCCCAGCAGGCGGCGGCCGAGGCCGGGATCGGGCTGGTCTTCCCCGACACCTCGCCCCGCGGCGAGGGCGTCGCAAATGACGAGGCCTATGACCTCGGCCAAGGGGCGGGCTTCTATGTCAACGCAACGCAGGACCCGTGGAAGCCGCATTTCCGCATGTGGGACTATATCGTGGACGAACTGCCCGGCGTCGTCTTCGAGAACTTCGCGCTGGATCGCGATGCGCAGGGCATCACCGGGCACTCGATGGGCGGCCACGGGGCGCTGACCATCGCCATGACCCATCCCGACCGCTACCGCAGCCTTTCGGCCTTTGCCCCGATTGCCAATCCGACCGAATCGGATTGGGGCCGCAAGCAGTTCACCGCCTATCTGGGTGAGGACCGCGATAGCTGGCGCCCGCATGACTCCACTCTTCTGATGACCGAAAAGGGCTATCCCGGCGAGATCCTGATCGACCAGGGTGGCAGCGACCAGTTCCTTGACCTGCTCAAGCCCGAATCGCTGGCCCAAGCAATGGCGGCGCGTCGCCAGCCCGGCTGGCTGCGGATGCAGCCGGGCTACGACCACAGCTACTGGTTCGTGCAGACCTTCATGGCCGACCATGTCCTGTGGCACGCCGAGCGGCTGGGCTGATTTTCCTTCATCCCACCCGGCGGGATTGCCGAACTTTCCCGTCCGCCTGCCAAAATCACTAAGACTTTCCGGCTAGCCTCGTTCTAAGCCGTTGACGTATCGGATTTGGGCGGGAACTCTCTCTCAAGCCCGCGCCGCTTTCGAACGGCGCTGGCACAAAGGGGAGGGAGACGATGAAACTCACGCTGACCGGCGCCGGTGCGGCGCTTCTGCTGTCCAGTTCGGCCATCCTGGCCAATGACAGCGTCCAACAGGCCATTGCCGATCCCGGCCAATACGCGATCCAGACGCTCGACTACGCCAACACCCGCTATTCGCCGCTCGACCAGATCAACCGGGACAATGTCGGCGACCTGCGGGTGGCCTGGACCTTCTCGACCGGCGTCCTGCGCGGGCACGAGGGCGCGCCCCTCGTGATCGACGGCATCATGTATGTCCACACGCCCTTCCCGAACAACGTCTTCGCGCTGGACCTGGCCAACGACGGCCAGATCCTGTGGCGCTATGAACCGCAGCAGGACCCCGAGGTGATCGCGGTCATGTGCTGCGATACCGTCAACCGCGGCCTCGCCTATGCCGACGGGATGATCCTGCTGTCGCAGGCCGATACCACCGTGGTGGCGCTGGACGCCAAGACGGGCGAGCAGAAATGGGCCACCAAGATCGGCGACCCGGCTATCGGCGAGACGCTGACGGCGACCGTCATGCCGGTCAAGGACAAGGTCATGGTCGGCATCTCGGGCGGCGAATACGGCGTGCGGGGGCGCCTGACCGCGCTGAACCTCGCCGACGGCACCGAGGCCTGGAAGGCCTATTCCACGGGTCCCGACGAAGAGATGCTGGTCGATCCCCAGAACACCACCCACCTGGGCAAGCCGATCGGCGAGAACAGCTCGTTGGACAGCTGGGAAGGCGACCAGTGGAAGATCGGCGGCGGCCCGATCTGGGGCTGGTTCTCGTATGACCCCGATCTCGACCTGGTCTACTACGGCACCGGCAACCCCTCGACCTGGAATCCGTCGCAGCGGCCCGGCGACAACAAGTGGGCGATGACCATCATGGCCCGCGATCCCGACGACGGGATGGCCAAGTGGTTCTACCAGATGACGCCCCATGACGAATGGGACTATGACGGCGTCAACGAGATGATCCTGACCGACCAGGACTTCAACGGCACCCAGCGCAAGCTGCTGACCCATTTCGACCGCAACGGCTTCGGCTACACGATGGACCGCGAAACGGGCGAACTGCTGGTGGCCGAAAAGTTCGACCCCGCGGTCAACTGGGCCACCCATGTTGAGATGGACCCCAACAGCGACCAGTATGGGCGCCCGCAGGTCGTGGCCGAATACTCGACCGCCCAGAACGGCGAGGATGAGAACACCACCGGCATCTGCCCCGCCGCCCTCGGCACCAAGGACCAGCAGCCGGCCGCCTTCTCGCCCAAGACCAACCTGTTCTATGTCCCGACGAACCACGTCTGCATGGACTACGAACCCTTCCGCGTGGCCTATACCGCAGGTCAGCCTTATGTCGGCGCCACCCTGTCGATGTATCCCGCGCCGGACAGCCATGGCGGCATGGGCAACTTCATCGCCTGGGACAACGTCGCGGGCGAGATCAAGTGGTCGCTGCCGGAACGCTTCTCGGTATGGTCCGGCGCGCTGGCGACCGCTGGTGACGTGGTCTTCTACGGCACGCTGGAAGGCTATCTGAAGGCGATCGACGCGGAAACCGGGGAAGAGCTTTACCGCTTCAAGACGCCTTCCGGGATCATCGGCAACGTCATGACCTACACCCATGACGACAAGCAGTATATCGGGGTGCTGTCGGGCGTGGGCGGCTGGGCCGGGATCGGCCTTGCCGCTGGCCTGACCAACCCGAACGAGGGCCTGGGCGCGGTCGGCGGCTATGCCGCGCTGTCGGACTTCACCGAGCTTGGCGGCCAGTTGACCGTGTTCGAACTGCCGGGCGACACCCGCACCGCGCAGGCGGACATCCCGGCGGCGCCTGCCGGCGGCGATGCGCCCGATGCAGCCGGGGACACGCCCGACGCGGCGGCGGCACAGGCCGCAGGCGGCGAGGCCGCGACCGGCGCCGGTGCCGCCGACCCGGCGGCGGTGGTGCCCGCGCCCTCCGACCCCTCGGCCCCGGCCGAAGGCCTGGGCGCCGGCAAGTCCACCGCGACCGGCGGTGTGCCGATGGAACCTGCGGCAGATGCGGCCGGTGGCGAGGCGGCACCTGCACCGTCGAACTGACCTGACGTCCAGCCAATACGAAAGTGTGACTATGACAACTTCGCCCCGGGGATAACCTCGGGGCGCTTCCATCTTCATGGATGGGGCACCAAGGGGAGAGAGAAGACCTATGATCGCAACGACGACCGTGCGCGCGCTGGCGATAAGCCTTGCGTTCGCCACCACCGCCTTCGCGCAAACGGCCACCGAGACGCCCGCCACCGGGACCACCACCGAGACTGCACAGCCGAACCGCGGTTCCTCGACCCCGATTCCCGAAGGCGCCACCTCGGTCGAGATGCGCGCCAACGCCGCCGGTTCCGCCGTTGCCACGGGCGAGGGGCAGGTGGCGGGCGGCCAGACCGTCGGCGTCATCAAGCCGACCTTGCCGGGGCTGGACCTGACTGCCGATCACATGGAAAACGGCCGCTGGTACAATGCCGAGGGCATCCCTGTCCCGAATATCCAGGATGGCGTCGTGGATTACGCGACCTTCTCGGGCTACCGCCGCTATCACGCTGAATGCCACGTCTGCCACGGCCCGGATGGCGAGGGTTCGACCTATGCCCCGGCCCTGAAGGATTCGGTCATCCACCGGATCGACTACTACCAGTACCAGGAGGCCGTGGCCTCGGGCATCTATAACGTGAACAACGCGGCCAACCAGGTCATGCCGGCCTTCGGCACCAACCGGAACGTCTGGTGCTATGTGGATGACATCTACGTCTATCTGATCGCCCGTGGCACCGAGGCGATTCCCCGTGGCCGCCCCGCCAATCGCGCCGACAAGTCCGACGAGTTCGCCGCGCAGGAATCGTCCTGCATGGACGGCTGACGATGCGTCCGATCCGCATCCTGCGGCTGGCGGCGGCCCTGGCGGTTCTTGCCGGTGCCGCCGGGGCGCAGGTCGCCGACCTGCGCTCGACCACGGCGCTGCGGGTCTGCGCCGATCCGGCGGCGGTGCCGATGTCGTCCAAGGACGGCAGCGGGTTCGAGAACCGCATCGCTGAATTGCTGGCGGATCGGCTGGACCTGCCGCTGCAGTATTTCTGGTTCCCGCAGGGGATGGGCTTCATCCGCAAGACGCTGCTGGACGGCAACTGCGACGTGGTGATCGGCTTTGCCCAGGGCGATGAGCTGGTCCAGAACACGAACCACTACTACACCTCGGTCTATGGGATCGTGACCCGCAAGGGTGGCGAGCTGGCGGGCGTGGACCGCCTGACCGACCCGGCGCTGAAGGGGCGTGACCTCGGCGTGGTCGCGGGCACGCCGCCCGCGTCCCACATGGCGCGGGCAGGGCTGGCCAAGGACATGCGTGGCTGGGACCTGTTCGTGGACCGGCGGGTCGAGGATCCGGTCGGCGACATGCTCAAGGGCGTCCATGACGGCACGTTGGATGTCGCCGTGCTGTGGGGTCCGCTGGCCGGACCGCTGGTCAAGGCCGACCCCGATCTGCAGTTTACCCCGCTTCTGCACGAAGAAGGGGGACCGAAGCTTTTCTTCCGCATCACCATGGGCGTCCGTCCCAGCGACCAGGAATGGAAGCGGGAACTGAACAGCCTGATCCGCCGCAACCAGGATGAGATCAACGCCATCCTGCACGAGGCCGGCGTTCCGCTGGTGGACGACTACGGCCAGCAGTTGCTGCCATGAACCGGCTTGTGGCGGGGCTGGCGCTTGCGATGCTGGCCAGCCCCACCATGGCCGCCCCGCCCGAGCCGCAGGGCTTTCACGGCGAACCTTACCGAGCGCCGGTCCCGGCCACGCTGGCGGGGGCAAGCGTGCTGGACCTCGCCGGACTGCAGGACTGGCGCGCGCAAGGGGCGGTGCTGATCGACGTGATGCCGCAGGTCCGCAAGCCCGGGAACCTGTCCGAAGGCACGCTGTGGCGGCAGCCCTCGCATTACACTATCCCCGGCGCGGTCTGGCTGCCGGATACCGGCTATGACCGGCTTGCACCCGAGACCGAGGCGGCGTTCTTCGCGGCACTCGACCGCCTGACCCGAGGCGACAGGGCCACGCCGCTGGTCTTCTTCTGCAAGGCCGATTGCTGGATGAGCTGGAACGCCGCCAAGCGCGCCGTGCTGCGCGGCCACACCCGCGTGGGCTGGCTTCCCGAAGGCACCGACGCCTGGCTGGCAGACGGCGAGGACTTGGTCCCCGCCTCGGCGCCTTAACGGTCCGGTCCCACGAACAGCCCGAAGGAGCGGGGACCGGATGGCACGTCGATGACCCGCTCGATAGCCAGCGTCTCGCCGTCGATGATCGACAACTCGTCGCTGTCCCAGCTTGCGACCGCAAGGCGGCGGCCATCCGACAGGGCCGCGATGCCTTCCGGGTAATCCCCGATTCCAATGCTGCCGAGGGTTTCCAGCGAAGCCGGGTCGAACACCGTCACCGTCCCTGCGTATTGATCGGTGACGAAGCCCCTGCCTGCCGCGAAAGCCACGCCATAGGGGTGATCGCCTGTCGCCACGCTGCCGATCCGCGCCCCGGTCGCGGCATCCAGCACCGTCACGCTGCGCGATTGCACGTCGGTCGTCCAGAAGCGTCCGTCATGGAAGGCCACGGCATAGGGATGGCTGCCGGTCCCTGCCTTCCACACCGCCTGCCCCGTTGCCGCATCGAAGGCCGACACCCGGTCATCGTCGCGATCCGCCACCGCCACGATCCGGCCATCATCCGACAAGGCCACGCCGGCCGGGGCCTTGCCCGTGGATGCGGACCAGATCTCGCGCTTGCCCGTGGGGTCGAGCCGCCTCAGCCGCGCCCCGTACCAGTCCGCCACCAACAGATCGCCATCCGGCGCAAAGGCCACACCGAAGGCGCCTTCACCCAAGCCCACCTGCCCCAGAACCGCACCGCCCGTGTCCAGCAGCGTCAACTCGCCCGTTTCGGCCGCGATGATCGCAGCCCGTCCCCGCGCCGGGTCATAGGCGACCGGCGCGGGGGCGCCCGGCACGGAAACCACCGCCCGGACCCTGCCCCTGTCCAGTTCGACGATCGCGACTTCATTCGCGCTCTGCGCCGTGACGAAGGCGATGTCCCCTGCAGCGCCACCCGCCGCGGCAAACGCCAGCAGCCCGGCCGCAGCGGCCCGGATCACTGCGCCCGGCCGTGCTTTTCCACCAGCGCGTCAAGGCCGGCGCGATAGATGCCGGTGACGGCCGTCATCGCCGCCTCGTCGTTCAACTCGGGCGGCGGGTCGTTGTTGGGATAGCCGCGGTAGAAGCCGCCCTTCCAGACCACCTCGGCCTTGCCGCCCGCGTCCTTCACGCAGAGCGTCGAGGCATAGTTCGTCACCGGAAGAACCGTCACCTCCACTTGGGTGATCATGTAGGCGTAGCAGCGTTTTTCGGGCTGCCACTTGGTCAACTGCTCGGTGATCGTCGGGTTGCCCCCGGCGTTCAGGTGCAGGACGCGGGCCGAGGCGTCGGGCGTGGTGGCATCGGCCGAGGTCAGTTCGGTCCGCGCGACCGCCGGATGCCAGGACATGTCGTCGAAGCGGCCGATCTCGGCCCAGACCTCGTCGGGGGTGGCGTCCAGCGTTTCGGACAGTTCCAGCTTGAGGCGCACGGGACCATGCGCCTGCGCGGCGCCGCAGACGACCAGGGTCGCGGCGGCGGCCAGCGCGAGAACGGATTTCATGCAAGTTTCTCCTGATGGATCGTGCCGCGGTCGCCTGCCAAGGCGGAATGCGCGCGGCCTGTGGCGCGCAGCTTAAGCGCGTCGCGCCGCGCGTCCATTAGCCGAAGGTGGCAGGCAAGTTCGGCAAGCGGCGGGGGAAGGTTTGGCGGGTTGCATTGGCGGCTTCCCGCCCCAAGACTGCAGGCCGGAGGAGGAGTCCATGCGTTCACCCGTTTCCCTCGCGGCGCTGGCGCTGCTGGCATTTTCGGCAATGCCGGCGCTGGCGCAAGCGCCGGCCCAGTCCGAGCCGCAACTGATCCGCGCGGCCGTGCTGCGCGTCGATACGCCCGAGCTGCCGCCGATCTCGCGGCTGGAACTGCCGCCCGAGGATATCGGCTTCGCGGGCGCGCGCCTTGCGATCGAGGACAACGACACCACCGGCCGCTTCATGGGGCAGGATTTCGACGCGGTCGAGGTTGCGGCCACCCCAGAGACTGCGGGGGCGGAACTCGACCGGCTGCTGGGCGAGGGCATCCAGTTCGTCGTCCTGCTGACCGACGATGCGACGACCGTGGCGCTTGCCGATCAGGCCGGCGACCGCGCGCTGGTGTTCAACGCCGCCGCCCGCGGCGATGCGCTGCGGGGCGAGCAGTGCCGCGCCAATGTCATCCACACCGCCCCCAGCCACGCAATGCTGGCCGACGGACTGGCGCAGTTCCTGATGTGGAAGCGCTGGCCGCGCTGGTTCCTCGTCCACGGCAGCCACCCCGAGGATCTGGCCTTGGCCGAGGCATACCGCCGCGCCGCCACCAAGTTCGGCGCGCAGGTCGTCGAGGAACGCGAGTTCACCGACACCGGAGGCGCGCGGTCCACCGATTCGGGCCATGTGCAGGTGCAGGCGCAGCTTCCGGTCTTCACCCAACGCGCGCCCGACTACGACATCATGATCACCGCCGACGAGCATGGCGTCTTCGCAGGCTACATGCCCTATCACACTTGGGACGCACGGCTTGTCGCGGGTTCGGCGGGCCTTGTTCCCCGAAGCTGGCATCCGGCGCTTGAGGCCTGGGGCGCCACCCAGTTCCAGAACCGCTTCGAGCGGCTGGCGAACCGCCCCATGCGCGAGGAGGATTACCAGACCTGGCTCGCCCTGCGCATGGTGGGCGAGGCCGCGACCCAGACCCGCTCGGCCGATCCCGCCGAGTTGCGCGACTTCATGCTGTCGCCCGATTTCCAGATCGCGGGCTTCAAGGGCCAGAAGCTGACGGTCCGCGACTGGGACCACCAGTTGCGCCAGCCGATCCTGCTGACGACCGGGCTGCTGACCACCAGCGTCAGCCCGCAGGACGAATACCTGCACCAGACCAGCCCGCTGGACACCCTGGGCATCGACCGCCCCGAAACCGCCTGCACCTTCTGAGGGACCATGAGACACGCACTCGCCATCCTGCTGCTGACCGTCGCCACGCCCGCTCTGGCCAACAAGGTCTATGTATCGAACGAAAAGGGCAATGATGTCACCGTCATCGACGGCGACACGCTGGAGGTTCTGGGCCATTACCCGGTCGGCAACCGCCCGCGCGGCATCACCATCAGCCCGGACGGGACGGAGCTTTACGTCTGCGCCTCGGATGACAACCTCGTGCGCGTCTTCGACCCCGAGACGATGGAGGAGATGCACACGCTGCCCTCGGGACCCGACCCGGAACTGTTCGTGCTGCACCCCTCGGGCAACCCGCTTTACATCGCCAACGAGGACGACAACCTCGTGACCGTGGTCGATACCCAGACCCACAGAGTTCTGGCCGAGATCCCCGTGGGGGTGGAACCCGAAGGGATGGGCGTCTCGCCCGACGGAAAGGTGGTCATCAACACGTCGGAGACGACGAACATGGCCCATTTCATCGATACCGAAACCTACGAGATCACCGCCAACGTGCTGGTGGACAGCCGCCCGCGCTTTGCCCAGTTCTCGGACGACGGTTCGCGCCTGTTCGTCAGTTCGGAAATCGGCGGCACGGTCAGCGTGATCGACCCGGCCACGCAGGAAATCACCAGGAAGATCAGCTTCGAGATCCCCGGCGTCCTGCCCGAAGCCATCCAGCCCGTCGGCGTGCGCGTCACGGCGGACGGCAAGAAGATCTTCGTGGCTCTTGGCCCGGCCAACCGGGTCGCGGTGGTCGATGGCGACACGTTCGAGGTGACGGATTACATCCTCGTCGGCCAGCGGGTCTGGCAGCTGGGCTTCACGCCGGACCAGAAGCATCTCTACACGACCAACGGCAATTCCAACGACGTCACGGTGATCGACGTGGCGACGAATACGGCGGTCAAGTCGATCCCCGTGGGCCAGCAGCCCTGGGGCGTCGTCGTCGCGCCGAACTGATCAACCATCAAGGGAGAGAGACATGACCAGATTGCTGACCGTCGCCATGCTGGCGGCCCTGCTCGGCACGCCCGCGCTAAGCCAGACCGCGCCCGCCGAGCCTGCCGCCGACGCGCCGCAGTCCGCGCAGGCGGCACCCGAGGCGGAAGGCGAGGATGATGACGACGAGGCAGAGGAAGCCGCTGCGCCCCTGACCCAGATCCAGCACCATGATTATGGCCCCTCGGGGATCATGACGCGGTCGAACCGCGCCGATCTGGCGCCGCTGACGCTCGCCTCGGGGCAGCCGGTCGCCGCCGAGGAATATGCGCTGCAGTCGGGCGGCTTCTACCGCCTGCCCATCGTGGCCGACGGCAGCGCCGAGCTTGCGCTGTCCGGCGGCGACTTCTTCCGTGCCATCTGGATCAACGAGGTCGTCATCAACGACATCGAGATCCGTCCCATGGGCGTCCACTCGATCGAGTTCGACGCGGCGGGCGAGGCGCTGATCAGCTTCATCGCGATCCAGCCCGGCCGCTACACCCTGTCGATCCCCGGCTCGTCGGGCGAAAGCCAGCAGGCGGTGTTCAACATCCGCTGAGAGCCTTGACGGCAGGGCGGCCGTCGTCACGATGGCCGCCCGAGTTCTTCCGTCCCGGCCCATGACCACGCCTGCGCTTCTCGTCCGGAATGTCAGCCACAGCTTCGGCCCTGTCCGGGCGCTGGATGACGTGTCGCTGACGGTCCCGCGCGGGGGCTTCACCGCGCTTCTGGGCGTGAACGGGGCGGGGAAGTCCACGCTGTTCAACCTGGTGACGCGGCTTTACGCCAATCGCTCGGGCACGATCGAGGTCGCGGGCCACGACCTGCGCCGCCAACCGACCGAGGCGCTGCGGCGGCTGGGCGTCGTCTTCCAGTCCCGCGCGCTGGATGCCGACCTGACGGTGCAGCAGAACCTGATGTATCACGCGGCCCTGCACGGCATCAGCCGCGCCCAGGCACGGCCCCGCATCGCCGAGGTGCTGGCCCAGGTCGATCTGGCCGACCGCGAGCGTGTCCGGGTCTCGGCCCTCTCTGGCGGGCAGGTGCGCCGGGCCGAGATCGCCCGCGCCCTGATCCATGCGCCTCAGCTTCTGCTGCTGGACGAGGCGACGGTGGGGCTCGACGTGAAATCCCGCGCCGAGGTGCTGGCCCTGACCCGCCGCCTGATCGCCGATCAGCAGGTCTCGGCGCTCTGGGCCACCCATATCCTCGACGAGATCAACCCCTCGGACGGTCTGGTGATCCTGCACCGCGGTCGCGTCCTGTTCACCGGCACCGCAGGCGAAGCCGCTGCCGCAGCGGCGGGCGATCTCACCCGCGCCTTCCTCGACCTGACCGGGGTGCAGGCATGAGCGGCTGGACCACTGCCTTTGCCGGCATCAGTCGGCGCGAGACTCTGCGCTTCATCAACCAGCGCGGCCGCTTCCTCGCGGCGCTGGTGCGGCCTCTGGTGTGGCTGTTCATCTTCGCGGCGGGCTTCCGGGCGGTCCTGGGCCTGTCGATCACGCCGCCCTATCAGACCTACGTCCTCTATGAGGTCTATGTCACGCCCGGCCTCTGCGCGATGATCCAGCTGTTCAACGGGATGCAATCCTCGCTGACCATGGTCTACGACCGGGAAACCGGGGCAATGCGGACGCTGCTGGTCAGTCCTTTCCCGCGCTGGTTCCTGCTGGGGTCCAAGCTGGTGGCAGGGGTGATCGTCTCGATCATCCAGGTCTATGCCTTTCTGCTGATCGCCTGGGTCTGGGGCATCCACCCGCCGCTCTGGGGCCTCGTCGCGGTCCTGCCCGCGCTGGTGCTGTCGGGACTGATGCTGGGGGCGATGGGGCTGTTCCTGTCCTCCGCCATCAAGCAGCTGGAAAACTTCGCCGGGGTCATGAACTTCGTCATCTTCCCGATGTTCTTCGCCTCCTCGGCGCTTTACCCGCTGTGGCGGATGCGGGAATCCTCGGTCCTTCTCTACGACATCTGCCGCTTCAACCCCTTCACCCATGCGGTGGAACTGATCCGCTTTGCCCTTTACCTTCAGGTCAACTGGCTGTCCCTTGGGGTGGTGCTGGGCTGTCTTGCGCTGTTCTTCGGCGGCGCGGTCATGATGTATGATCCGGGCCGCGGGATCGGGGTCCGGCGAAAGGGGGGATGATGCGCTTTCTCATGCTGCTCGCGGCGCTGGCGGCCGCGCCGGCCCATGCCTTCACGCCCACGCCAGACTGGCCCTGCATCCAGGGCCGCCAGCCGAACCTGTCTCTGGGACAGGTCTGGACCGGCCCCCTCCCACCCGAGAACGCGGCCGAGACGCCCGAGATCGCCGCGCTGGCTGAAAGGCTGGCGCAGCGCCGGATGCCGGTCGAGGAAGCAACGGCCGCCATCGACGCCTTTGCGCAGGGAAAGGACGCCGGAACGCTCGCCACGCTGATGCAGGCGGTGTTCCAGCGCATCGACGCGCAGCGGTCGGCGATCATGGGCGGTATCTCGCGCTATGGCCACAAGCAGGTGGCGCTGGCCGATCGGGTCGAAGCCCGCCGCGCCCGCATGGCGGAACTGCAAGCCGCCGACCCGCCCGACTTCGACACCATCGATGCCGAGGAGGAGGCGCTCGACTGGGACATGCGCGTCTTCACCGACCGCCAGCAGAGCCTGACCTATGTCTGCGAGACGCCGGTCATCATGGAACAGCGGCTGTTTGCGCTGGGGCGGGCCATCGCGGCGCATCTTCCGCAATGAGCCGGTGACGGCTGGAACCCCCGGTGATAGTCTGGGTTGAACCGGATCAGCCTGAAAGAGCCAGCAGATGACCAAGCGCATCCCCGTCCTTTTCCTTGCAGCCCTGCTGACGGCCGGCCCCGCGCTGGCCCAGACGGCGCCCACCGGAACCCCTGTGCCGACAGAGGCCCCGGCGACCGCGGCACCCGCCGCCACGACCGCGGCGCCTGCAGCGACCGCGCCTGCCCGGGATTCCGCCGCGGCAACGACGCCCGCAGCGACTCCTGCGGCAACTGCTGCTGCAGAACCGGCGGCGCCGCAGTTCACGCCCGTTCCCGTGAACGATCCCCATATCCCTGCGCCGATCGCCGCCCGCGCGGTGGCCTCGGACTACACCCCGCCCCCCGCGCCGGTGGTCGAGGCCGCGCAGACCGTCAACACCGCCACCACCTCGACCCAGCCGACCCCCACGGTCGCCGGCGTGCCGGTCGAGCCGGCGCAGACGGCAATGCCGCAGACCACTGTGCAGGCGATGACCACCCCGGCGCCGGGCGATATGACCGCGGCCGAGGCGCTCGCCACCAGCAACACGCCACCGATCGAGACGGCGCAGGGCACGGTGCCCGCAGGAACCGAGGCGGCGGCAGCCATCGACCCGCCCTCGGACCAGTCCACCGCCGGCTCGGCCGAGGCGGACGAAGGTGTGGCGACTGCCGCCACCACGCCCGACCGCGCCACTGGCGACGGCACTGCGCCGGGCAACGCAGGCTCGACGGGCTGGACAGGGGGCTTGGGCGGCTCGCAGATCGGGACCAACACGGCGGGTGCTGTGCCCGAATCCAAGACCTGGCAGCCGCCGACCGCGCGCGGCCTTGACCTGCGGGGCTGAGGCGCGCGAATGACAAGGCCCCGCCGGATCGGCGGGGCCTTTCGCATCTGGCGGAGGAGAATGGGAGTCGAACCCACCCGGGACAGGCGCGCTGCCCCAACCGGATTTGAAGTCCGGCCGCCCCACCGGGGACGATTCTCCTCCTCAGCCGAAAAGATCGGCGCGATGGGGATTGATGCGACGCAGATCGCCGCGGCGCAAGGTGACTCCCTGCCTATCATAGAAGTCGAGGATTTCGATGGCGACCTTGCGGCCATTCTGCAACCGGTCGCGGAAGGCCGCCGCCGTGACCCAGCCATCCGCGGCCTGTGCCTGAATGTCGGCGATGATGCGGACCATCTCGGCGGTGGTCGGGCGCAGGAAGAAATGGTCGTTGCGGATCTGGTCCACCCGCCCCTGCCGCGCCGCCATCCGCAGCACGCGGCGCACATCGGCCTCGGGCACGTCCCATTCGGTCGCCATGTCACGGACGCGCGGAGGACGGAAGCGCGCCTCGCCCGACAGTTCGGGCAGGATGCGGGCGTAAAGCGCCTCGTCCTCCTCGGACAGCCGCACGACATGGCCGGGCAGGCGCAGGAAGGCCCCTTCTGCCACGATGTCGCCCGCCGCGATCCGCTCGGTCACGAAGGCAGCGAAGGCCTCTTTCGGCAGGCGCGGGGTCAGCGCCAGCCGCAGCCTTTCGCGCCCCAGGCCCTGCATCTCGGGCGCATCCTCGTGAAAGCGGGCAAGGGCGTCCAGCATCCCCGCCACCAGCCCCTTGTGGGTCAGCGGCGACAGGGCGACCCTTGCGGCGCCCGAGTCCAGCACGGTGACGCCTTCGGTCACGCGCTTTGCCTCGTCGGGGCCAAGGGCGCGGTCGCGCAGGAAGGCCGTCAGATCGACCACGTAAGGGGGCGCTGCCAGCATGGCCTGCAGCGCCTCGGCCGGATCGGGACGGGCGGCTGCCTCAAGCTGCGCCAGCCGCTCGGGCGTGCGGCGGCGGCGGGCAGGGGCGCGCAGGTCGAGGAAGGCGCCGCCGCCGATGGTGCGCCGGGCGGACACGTCACGCAGGATGAAGCGGTCGCCCACCGCCGCTGCGATGGGTTGGTCCAGCACAAGCTGCACCAGGCCCTCGGACTCCGGCGGCAGCGGACCTTCCAGCGGCACGACGCGGGCGCCGACCTCGGCCGCGCCACTGTGCAGGCGGGCGGGAAACCAGGTTCCGATCGCGCGCGGCTCGGACCCCAGCACCCGCAGGCTGGCGTCGATCCGCTCGGTCGGCGCGTGCAGCGCGGGGTCCAGCACCATGTCGCCGCGATGGATCGCCTCGCGCCCGATGCCCTCACCCGCAAGGTTCAGGGCGCAGCGTTGGCCCGCCACGCCGACCTGAACCGGCTGGTTCTGCGCATGGATCACCCGCACTCGCGCTGTCAGCCCCTGCGGCGAGATCGCCACGGTGTCGCCAATCGCGATCCGGCCCGACAGCACCGTGCCGGTGACCACCGTGCCTGCGCCCTTCAGGATGAAGCTGCGGTCCACGCCAAGGCGGAAGCGCGCATCCTCGGCCCGCGCCGTGGTCTCGGCCTCGGCTTCGGCCAGCGCCGCGCGCAGGGTCTCGATCCCTTCGCCGGTGAGGGTCGAGACGGGGATGACCGGCGCGCCTTCCAGCCCCGTGCCGTCCAGCAAAGCCTCGATCTCGGCGGTGACGGCGATGCGGCGGGCCGGGTCGGCAAGGTCCGCCTTGCTCAAGCCCACAATGCCGCGGTGGACGCCCAGCAGGTCGAGGATCGCCAGATGTTCGCGCGTCTGCGGCATTACCCCGTCGTCGGCGGCTACCACCAGCAGGGCAAGGTCGATGCCGCCTGCGCCGGCCAGCATGGTGTGGACGAAGCGTTCATGCCCCGGCACGTCCACGAAGCCGGTGATCCCGCCCGTGCCGAGGTCGGCATAGGCAAAGCCCAGTTCGATGGTGATGCCGCGGGCCTTTTCCTCGGCCAGCCGGTCGGCATCAACTCCGGTCAGCGCCCGGACCAGCGCCGTCTTGCCATGGTCGATATGCCCCGCCGTCCCGACGATCATCGCGTCGCCAAGGCCCCCAGCAGCGCGCCGTCATCGGGCAGGCAGCGCAGGTCGAGAAGCAGCGCCCCATCGCGGATGCGGCCAATCACCGGCAGGGGCAGGGCGCGCAGCCGCGCGGCCAGCCGTTCCGGCGCATCGCCCGTGTCACCCGTGAAAGCCAGCGCCGCCGAAGGCAGGGTTTCCACCGGCAGCGCACCCGAGCCGATCTGGCTGGAGCAGTCCACCACCGCCACGTGATACTCCGGCAGCATCGCTGCAACCGGCGCCAGCAGCCGCTGCGCCTGCGCCGTGATCTCGTCGCGCTGGCGGGTCAGCATCCGCAGGGTCGGCAGCCGCTCGGCCAGCCGGTCGGGGTCGCGGTAAAGCCGCAGCGTGGATTCAATGGCGGCAAGGCGGATCTTGTCCAGACGCAGGGCCCGTTTCAGCGGGTTGCGGTTGATCCGGGCGATCAGGTCGGCACGGCCGACGATAAAGCCCGCCTGCGGCCCGCCCAGCAGCTTGTCGCCCGAGAAGGTGACGATGTCCGCCCCCTCGGCCACCGCCTGCCGCACGGTCGGTTCGGCGGGCAGCCCCCAGCGCGTCATGTCGACCAGCGTGCCGGACCCCAGGTCGTTCAGCATCGGCACACCCGCCTCGCGGGCCATCCGCGCGACCTCAGGGGCCGGGACCGAGGCCGTAAAACCCTCGATCCGGTAGTTCGAGGGATGGACCTTCATCATCAGCGCCGTGTCCGGCGTGACCGCATTCTGGTAGTCGCGTGGATGAGTGCGGTTGGTGGTGCCGATCTCGACCAGCCGGACGCCCGCGCGGGCCATGATGTCGGGGATGCGGAAGGCGCCGCCGATTTCCACCAGTTCGCCGCGCGAGACGATGGCCTCGCGCCCCTCGGCCAGCGCGTTCAGGACCAGCAGCACGGCGGCGGCATTGTTGTTGACGACCGTGGCGGCTTCGGCGCCCGTGAGTTCGCAGATGAGCGGCGCGACCAGCGCGTCCCGTTCGCCGCGCCGGCCGGTGGCAAGGTCGAACTCCAGCGCGGCGGGCGCGCGCATCGCGGCGCTCGCGGCCTCGATAGCGGCCTCGGCCAGCACGGCGCGGCCGAGGTTCGTGTGCAGGACCGTGCCGGTCAGGTTCAGCACCGGGCGCAGGGCGCTTTGCGCGCCGGCCTCCAGCACCTCGGCTGCGCGGGACGCAATCGCGGCCCCGTCAGGTGCCGCGCCCCCTTGGCGGAGGGCTTCCCGCGCCGTTTCCAGCGCGGCCCGCAGCGCATCGGTTGCGAGCACGCGCCCATGGCGTGCGACCAGCGCCTGCCCCTCGGGCGAGGACAGCAGGCGATCGACCGAGGGCAGGGACCGCAGCCCCTGCATCAGTAGCCGATGAGGAAAGGGTTGAACCCGGCCCGGCGCCACTTGCCGCCCTGCATCAGCGCGTCAAGCCCAAGGCTGGCCACATCGTCGGCGATAGGTTCCAGCGCAGGGTTTCTGTTCTGGGCCATCTGCTTGACCCAGGATTCGCATTCGTCGCAGGTCTCGGCCTTGACCTGCGCCTCGCCCGTGCCGTCGTCCACCGCCTGGAAGGCAATGCCCTTTGTGGAACCGCAGGACAGGCACTTGACCCGCACCTCGTTCCACAGGGTCTGGCAGCAGGCGCAGGCGGCATAGCGGGTACCTTCGGCCCCCATGACCCCGGTGATGATCGAGCTTGCGGGCTTGCCGCCGCAGGCGGGGCAGACGCCGGTGCGGATGGCGACAAGCTGATCGGCATCCAGCCCGGCGGCAAGCCGCGCCATGTGGACCTGCACGGCAGCGGCCACGAACAGATGCGGGGCGGTGCTGTCTTCGGGCACCACGTCGTCCATGATGTTGGATACCAGCCAGCGCCGGTCCTCGGGCGTGGCGGCGGCCAGCGCGTCCAGAGCCAGCTTCGCCTGCGCCGGCATCTCGATCTCGCGCGCGGCCCCGACCAGCGCGTCCAGCGTCTTGGACAGGGCCGGATCGTCGATCAAGGCGTGACGGTCGAGCGGCGGCATCCGGGCGGCGCGGGCCATGGCGATGCGGTCCTCGGGCAGCGCCTGCGGCGGAGGCAGGCCATCGGCCAGCCGTGCCTGCACGCGGCACAGCGCCGCGAGGAACAGAAGATAGGGGGAAAGGTTCGAGCCTTCGGCCAGCCGATCGAAGCGTTCGGCACGCTGGGTGAACAACCGTGCAGGCTTTGGCAGAATGGCGAGCGGCGGCGTTGGGACGCCGCCGATCATGTCGGGTTGAGCTTGGATACTGTCGGACATGGCGCCTCCTCGGGCCGGACCGGCCACCAAAGGCTTACTCTGCCGGTTTCGCGCCCTGACGTCTAGCCAGTTCCCGCAGCCATTTCCGGTGGTGGCGCCAGGACCAGCCGCCCGTGACGGTGCCGCGCGTCATCGCCCGCAGGGTGCCGCGCGTCCACAGTGCCGCGAAGATGTGCAGGATGAAGACCAGCACGATCAGCACCGCCGAGACCGAATGGACGAAGATCGCCAAGCGCCGCGTTTCCACCGACACGATGTCGGGGAAATACTGGTACCACATCATTACCCCGGTGATCAGCAGCACGAGGATCAGCCAGAACATCCCCCAGAACACGCTTTTCTGCCCGAAATTGTACTTGCCAAGCTCGGGCAGCCGCTCGTCATGGCCCGTGATCACATCCTTGATGTTGCGGGTCCAGACCAGATCCTCGCGCCGGATGATGTTCAGATGCACAAGCTGGACGAACATCCCCAAGAAGCTGATCGACAGGGCGATGCCGACAAAGGGATGCAGCCAGCGGGTGTTCTGCCCGCCGCCGAACAGGGCCGTCAGCCCGAACAGCGACGGGTGGAACAGCGCAAAGCCCGACAGCATCAGCGTGATGAAGCAGAGAGCGGTGAACCAGTGGTTGATGCGGGTGAAGGTGACGTAGCGCCTCACCTCCACCGGCTCCATCGCGACGATGGCGTCCGTCGGTTCCGAGAACTTCGGTTCCACCATCAGGCGTTCCCCCGGTCATCGGGCCGTGCCACCGGGGCGGCGGCCAGTTCTTCCTGAACCAGTTCGCGCGCCTCGACCTCGTCCTCATGGCTGACCTTGTTGCCACGGTGGAACAGCGCCATCGCGGCCGCGCCCACCGCCGCAAGACCAACGGCGGCGATGCCGACGGGCTTGGTCGGGCCCTTCCAGTTCTGCACCACGTCCGAGATCTTCGGGTCTTCCGGCAGGTCGTTGTAGATCGCCGGCTTGTCGGCGTGATGCAGCACATACATCACATGCGTCCCGCCCACGCCCGCCGGGTCATAGAGACCGGCGTTGTCGTAGCCGCGCGACTTCAGGTCCTCGATCCGTTCGGCGGCCAGGGACTTCATGTCCTCCTTGGTGCCGAAGGTGATCGCCTGGGTCGGGCAGGCCTTGGCGCAGGCCGGACCTTGGCCCACCGCCACGCGGTCAGAGCAGAGCGTGCATTTCTTGACGACATGCTTCGTCGGGCTGAGCCGCGGGATGTCGAAGGGACAGCCCGAGATGCAGTAGCCGCAGCCGATGCAGTTCTCGCTGATGAAATCCACGATGCCGTTGGAATACTGCACGATGGCGCCGGGGGCCGGGCAGGCCGTGAGGCAGCCCGGTTCCGTGCAATGCATGCAGCCGTCCTTGCGGATCAGCCATTCGAAGTCCCCGGTTTCCGGGTTGTCGTATTCGGCGAACCGCATCAGCGTGTACATCTCGGGCGTCAGGTCAAGCGGGTTCTCGTAGATCCCCAAGTTCGACCCGATCTCCGGGTTGGTGTCGTTCCATTCCACGCAGGCGGACTGGCACGCCTTGCAACCGATGCACTTGCTGACGTCGATCAGCTTGGCGACCTCGGTCAGCGGCCGCGGGCTTTCCGCGACCGGGCCCCCGGCCGAGGAACGGATCACGTCCCCCTGGCCGAGGTTGGCGGGCATGGGCTGGGTCGGCGGGTTCGCCACCGCCGTGCGGGGACTGTCCATGTTGGGTGATGTGGTCACGACACGGCCTCCCCGACGGCAGGTTCGATGTTGACGAGGAACGCCTTGAACTCCGGCGTCTCGATATTGGCGTCACCGACGAAGGGCGTCAGGCTGTTCGGCCCCCATCCCTTCTTCGCCGCCCCGACAAAGCCCCAGTGCAGCGGGATGCCGACCACATGGACGGGCTTGCCGTCGCAGATCATCGGCTTGATCCGCTTGGTGACCAGCGCCTTGGCCCAGACCTCGCCCCGCTTGGACCAGACACGCACCCGGCCACCGCGCTCGATGCCCTTCTCGGCGGCCAGCTGTTCGCTGATCTCGACGAAGAACTCGGGCTGCAACGAGGCGTTCACCTTGTTGTGCTTGGTCCAGTAGTGGAAGTGCTCGGTCAGGCGGTAGCTGGTCGCGACGAAGGGGAACTCGTCCGAGTTGCCCAGTTCGGCCACGTCCCTTTCAAACATCCGCGCCACCGGGTTGCCCCGCATCCTGGCGTTGAAGACGTTCTGCACAGGGCTTTCAAAGGGCTCCATGTGGGTCGGGAACGGCCCGTCGCGCATCATGCCCCGGCTGAACAGGCGCGAAACGCCTTCCTGGTTCATGATGAACGGCATCACCTCACCCGGCTTGGCGGTCGGCGAGATGTCGGGAATGTCGTTCCCTTCCCACCGCTCGCCGTTCCAGGCGATGATCGGACGCGAGGGGTCCCAGGGCTTGCCTTCGAGGTCGGCCGAGGCCCGGTTGTACAGCGTCCGCCGGTTCAGCGGCCAAGCCCATGCCCAGTTCTGATGGACACCCATGCCGCTGGGGTCGGAATTGTCCCGCCGCGCCATGTTGTTGCCATCCTCGTTGTAGCAGCCGGAATAGATCCAGCAGCCCGAGGCCGTGGTGCCGTCATCGCGCAGTTCCGCGAAGGACTTGACCTGCTGGCCCGCCGCGGTCAGCAGCCGCGTCGGGTCGGCCGGGTCGAACACATCCGCCAGCGCGCTTCCGTTCATCTCGCGGGCAAGCTCGTGCGGATTGGGCTCGTGCTCGTCGGCATAAGGCCAGGTCAGGTTGAGGATCGGGTCCGGGAAGGCCCCGCCCTCGGTGCGGTAAAGTTCGCGCATCCGCAGGAAGATCTGCGACATGATCCAGACGTCGTTCATCGCCTCGCCGGGGCTGTCGGCAGCCTTCCAGTGCCACTGCAGCCAGCGGCCCGAGTTGACCAGCGCGCCCTCGTCCTCGGCAAAGCACGAGGTCGGAAGCTGGATCACCTCGGTCTGGATCTGGGACGGGTCCACGTCGTTGTAGGCGCCGTGGTTTTCCCAGAACCGGGCCGTTTCCGTCTCCAGCGGGTCCATGACGACCAGCAGCTTCAGCTTGGACAGCGCCGAGGTGTTCTTGTTGCGGTTGGACAGGGCCAGCAACGGGTTGAACCCTTGGCAGAAGTAGAGGTTGACCCTCCCCTGGTCCATCAGTTCGAACATTCGCAGCATGTCATAGGCCGGCACGTCCAGCTTGGGCAGGTAGTGATAGGCCCAGTCGTTGTCCGCCTGCGCCGCATCCCCCCACATGGTCTTCATCCACGAGACCATGAACTTGGGATAGTTCTGCCAGTAGCTGGTCTGACCCGGAAGCAGCGGCTTGAAGGCCCGCGACTTCATGTAGGTATCCCAGTCGGGTTCCTTTTCTGTCGGGATGTTCAGGTATCCGGGGATCAGGTTCGACATCAGCCCGAGGTCGGTCAGGCCCTGGATGTTGGAATGCCCGCGCAGCGCGTTCATCCCCCCGCCCGGCACCCCGATGTTGCCCAGGATCAACTGCAGCATCGCCATGCCGCGGATGTTCTGGGCGCCCTTGGAATGCTGGGTCCAGCCCAACGCATACATCGAGGTCATGGTCTTCGTGGGCGAAGAGCATTCCCCGATCATCTCGGCGATCTTCAGGAAGCGGTCCTGAGGGGTGCCGGTGATGCGTTCCACCATCTCGGGCGTATAGACGTCCACATGGGCTTTCAGCAGGTTCCAGACGCAGCGCGGATGCTGGAAGGTCGGGTCCGTCAGCACATAGCCGTCGGGGCCGATCTGGTAATCCCAGCTCGACTTGTCGTAGTCGCGCTTTTCCTCGTCATAGCCGGTGAAAAGCCCGTCGGACCAGCCGAACTCCTCCTTCACGAGGAAGGACGCGTTGGTGAAGGCCTTGACGTATTCCCACTGAACCTTGTCGTTCTCGATCATCCAGCGGATGAGGCCCATGAGGAACGCGATGTCCGAGCCGGGACGGATCGGGGCATAGTAGTCGGACACCGATGCCGTGCGCGTGAACCGGGGGTCCACGACGATAAGCTTCGCGCCGCGATGGTGCTTGGCCTCTGTCACCCATTTGAAGCCGCACGGATGCGCTTCGGCGGCGTTGCCGCCCATGACGACCACGAGGTCGGTATTCTTGATGTCGGTCCAGGAGTTCGTCATCGCTCCACGGCCAAAGGTCGGGCCCAAACTGGACACCGTGGGGCCGTGTCAGACGCGCGCCTGGTTGTCGAAACCTACAATTCCCATGGACCGGACGACCTTGTAGGTCAGCCAGGCCGTCTCGTTGGTTGTGGCCGACGCAGCCAGGAAGCCCGCGGTCGTCCAGCGGTTCACAGGCACGCCAAGCTCGTTGGTGGCCAGGAAGTTCGCGTCGCGGTCGTCCTTCATCGCGCGGGCGATGCGGTCAAGGGCATCGTCCCACGAGATCGGCTCGAACCGGTCGGAACCGGGACGGCGGACCATCGGCTCGGTCAGGCGGGTTTCCGCGTTGACGAAGCCCTGCAGCGCGGCGCCTTTCGGGCACAGGGTGCCGCGGTTGACCGGGTGGTCGGCGTCGCCCTCGATATGGACGACCCGGCGGCGCCCGGTGTCATCGGGACGGGCGTAGATGATGATGCCGCAGGCAACCGAGCAATAGGGGCAGGTGTTGCGGGTTTCGGTGGTCTGGGCCAGCTTGAAGTCGCGCACATGCGCGAGTTCCGCCGCCTCTGCCCCGCCGAAGCCCATGGCCCCCAGCGATGTTGCCGCGACTCCCGCACCCGCCAGCTTCAGGAAGCCGCGACGTGAGAGGTCGATGTTCATTCGATCCCTCCTATTGCCTGTCGATCAGATAGGTCCACCGATATTGTATGCGATGGTCCGCCGAGTCAACCTGAATGGGGATGCAGCGCCATGTGATCACAGCGATGTTGATCGCCATGGTCCGGGTTTGTCCGACGCTGTGGGCCGGGGGGCGTGAACTCGGCCGGGCAATCTGGTAGGACGATCCCCGACAGGTTGCAAGGAGCCTTGAGATGAACGTCCCCACGATCCGCCTTTCCCAGTTGTCCCACGGCGGCGGCTGCGGCTGCAAGCTTGCGCCCGCGGTGCTGCGCGAGTTGCTGGCCGACCAGCCGGTGGCGCAGGCCTTCCCGCAGCTTCTGGTCGGGACCGAAACCGCGGACGATGCCGCCGTCTGGCAGATCGATGAAAAGACGGCGGTGATGGCGACCACGGATTTCTTCATGCCGATGGTGGACGACCCGCGCGCCTTCGGGCGGATCGCGGCTACGAACGCGATCTCGGACATCTACGCCATGGGGGGACGCCCGATCATGGCGCTGGCGATCCTGGGGATGCCCATCGACAAGCTGCCGGTGGAAACGATCCGCGAGATCCTGGACGGTGGCCGTTCGATCTGCGCCGAGGCCGGCATCCCCGTCGCTGGCGGCCATTCCATCGACTCGCCCGAGCCGATCTACGGGCTGGCGGTGATCGGGCTGGTGGACCCCGCAAAGCTGCGGCGCAACGCCAGCGCGCGGCCGGGCGACAGCCTGATCCTGACCAAGGGGCTGGGCGTCGGCATCTATTCCGCCGCGATCAAGAAGGGCGCGCTGGACCAAGAGGGGATCGACGAGATGATCGCCTCGGCCACGATCCTGAACCGGATCGGGCCGGAACTGGCCGAGGACGAGGCGGTTCATGCCATCACCGACGTGACCGGCTTCGGCATCCTCGGCCACGGGCTCGAGGTCGCGCGGGCGTCCGGCGCCAGGGTGGTGATCGACCATGCCGCGCTGCCGCTGCTGGCGCGGGCCGAGGAACTGGCGCAGGCGGGCCACATCACCGGCGCCTCGACCCGCAACTGGGCGGCCTACGGGGCCGAGGTGACGCTGCCCCAGAACACGCCCGACTGGCGGCGCGCCCTGCTGACCGACCCGCAGACCTCGGGCGGGCTGCTGGTGGCCGTGGCCCCCGAAGCGGCGGATGCCTGGGTCCGGCGGCTGCGGGACGCGGGCTATCCGCTTTCCGCCGTCGTGGGCCGGGTGGAAGACGGCAGCGGCATCGCCGTCGTCTGACGGCTCAGGGCTGGGCCATGCCGGTCAGGATTTCCTCCGGCCGGTCGGCCCAGCGGTACCTGACCTTGTAGCCGAGCTTGCCCAAGCCCTTGCCGGGGCGGATCAGCACGTCGAAAGAGACCGTGCCCGGCGCGCTGCCGCTGGCGGCCGGCACCCGGTATTCGGCGATGTCCGAGCAATGGTGCTTTCCACCGCGCGGGGAAGGCGGCCAGACCTCGGTCTGTGTCTTCTCATCGTATGTTGCGACCTCGAGCATCGAGACGATGCGCCCGCCCAGCCGCAGGTTGCGGCAGATCTGGCGCAGGTCGGCCGCGACCGGGCCGTAGTTCAGCGGCGTGACCCGCATCCGTCCCCAGCCGGTCCAGCCTTCCGGCGCCGGCAGCACCACCGCCGCGAATTGCAGCGCCGGACGCTCCTCGATCCGCATCTGGCGTGCGGCGTTGAACATT
>NZ_JAUNPC010000001.1:0-40262 GCF_030536915.1 Paracoccus sp. (in: a-proteobacteria) | reverse complement strand
GGGACGCCGTTGTAGACCTGCAGGAACACCCGCATCCCTTCCTGCAGATAGGCCTTCTGGTCGCCGATCATGTCGGCGGGCGCGACGACCTGCTCATAATTCTCGGGCTCCATGAAGTGGAAGCCCTCGCCATCCTCATAAAGGAAATCGTAGCCGCGCTCGTCCACATGGGCGCGCTCGACCTGCTCGGTCGTCCGCCAGCGTTCCGAGACCTTGGTGCCGTCCGAGATGCGGCGCATGTCCACCTGGGTCACGGGGGTGCCCTTGCCGGGGTGGAAGTTCTGGGCGGTCAGCACGACATAGAGCTTGTCGTCGATCTCGACCACGTTGCCTTTGCGCAGGCTGGATGCGATGACTTTCACGGGCGTCTTTCTTGCGATGGGGGGATGCGTGGATTATCGGCGCGCTCCTTAGCGCAACCTTGCAGAAATCGCCAGAGATGACTGAAACGCCTTGGTGGGACGCGCGCCGCCACGCCGACCGCCGCCCCCTGCTGCTGGCCCGGAACCGTATCCAGCGCGCGCTGCGCGGCTGGCTGGACGAGAACGGCTTCACCGAGGTCGATCCCGCCGCCTTGGCGATCAGCCCCGGCAACGAGGCGCATCTGCACGGATTTTCCACCGAGGCCATCGGCAACGACGGGCAGGCGCGGCGGATGTATCTGCACACCAGCCCCGAATTCGCCATGAAGAAGCTGCTGGCGGCGGGCGAGACCCGCATCGCCGCCTTCGCCCATGTCTGGCGCAACCGCGAGCGCGGGTCACTGCACAGCCCCGAGTTCACCATGCTGGAATGGTATCGCGCGGGCGAACCCTACGAGGCGCTGATGGACGACTGCGCCGCCCTGCTGCGGCTGGCGGCCAAAGGCGCGGGTTCGACGGAACTGCGCTTCCGCGACCACCGCTGCGACCCTTTCGCCGCGCCCGAGCGGCTGTCGGTGGCGGATGCCTTCCAGCGTCACGCCGGTATCGACCTGCTGGCGACGGTGGGCGCGGATGGCGCCACCGACCGCGACGGGCTGGCACGGCAGGCGCAAGCGGCGGGGCTGCGGGTGGCCCCTGACGACACCTGGTCCGACATCCTCAGCCGCGTCCTCGTGACCCATGTTGAGCCGCATCTGGGCCACGGCCGCGCCACCATCCTCGACCGCTATCCCGCGCCGGAAGCAGCGCTCGCCCGCCGCGCCAAGGACGATCCCCGCGTGGCCGAACGCTTCGAGCTTTACGCCTGCGGGGTGGAACTGGCCAACGGCTTCGGGGAACTCACCGATCCCGCCGAGCAGCGCCGCCGCTTTGCCGCCGAGATGGCCGAAAAGGCCCGCGTCCATGGCGAGACCTATCCGCTGGACGAGGATTTCCTGTCGGCGCTGGCCCATATGCCGCCCGCATCCGGCATCGCGCTGGGCTTCGACCGGCTGGTGATGCTGGCGACCGCCGCACCCCGGATCGACGAGGTGATGTGGACGCCCGTGCCCTGAGCGCCGGGCGTCACGCCCCTGCCGCACCCCTGTCACCCATGCCCCCGGGTCAGCGCCTCGACCGGTCATGGACTGTGTCGATGCGCCTGCACGACAGCCCGCATCATCGTCGCCGATGACGACAACCTGCCCTTTCCGGGCGGGCGCGGGATCGGGCGGGCCGCGGACAACGAGTTCATCCCGCCGTCGGTGCCCGGGCCGCTGGCTGCCCGCTGAATCGGAAGCCTCGGGGTCCGGTCAGCCGCGTTCCAGCGCGTGGCGGATCAGGCCGGTCATGTTCGCGACACCCAGCTTGCGCTTCAGCGTCGAGGTGGCGTTGGCGACGGTCTTGTAGCTGACGCCAAGATCGTCAGCGACTTCCTGCAGCGACTTCCCCTCGCCCAGCAGCGCCAGCACCTGATCCTCGCGGTCGGTCAGGGCGGCGCGGCCGTCGGCGCCTGCGCGGCGGGTCGCCAGCGCCAGCGCCTGCCGGGGGGACAGGTAGAACTCGCCCGTCTCCAGCGCCCGGATGGCAGCGTTGAACTCCTCGGGCGGGGCGTTCTTGGACAGGAAGCCATGGGCACCCTCGGCCAGCGCGCGGGCGGCGAAGCCCGCCTGGTCGTTCATGGAAAACATCAGGATCGAACTGTCGGGCGAGCGTTCGAGGATCGGCGCGATCAGCGACAGCCCGCCCGCGCCCGGCAGCGAGATGTCGAGAACGATCACATCGGGGCGGTGATCTTCCAGCAGCGCCAGCGCCTCGTCCCCCGACATGGCCTGCAGCACGCTTGCATAGCCCAGATCGGCCAGCAGCCGGCCGCAGCCGAGATGGGTGATCGGGTGGTCGTCCACGACCATGGCGGTGCGGGACGGGGGTTGGTCCATCATGCAGGCTCCGGCGGCAGTGTCGCGCGGAGTGTGACACCCTCGGGGCCGTCCTGCATCTCGAAACTGCCGCCGAGCAGGGCGACCCGCTCGCGCATCCCCGAAAGGCCGTTGCCCTCAGCGGCACCGCCAAGGCCGCGCCCGTCATCGGAAAGGCTGACCTGCCAGCCATCCGCCCCGTGCGAAACGCTTGCCGTGACCCGGCTTGCGCCCGCGTGGCGCAGGGCGTTGGTCGTGCCTTCCTGCAGGATGCGGTAGATCGTCAGCGCCACGGCCTCGTCCGGTTCGGGCAGGCCGGGGGCGAGGTCGAGCGACCAGTCGATGCCCTCGTGGCGCTGGGCGAGATCCTCGAACATGTCGGACAGGACCGTGGCCAGCGGCAGTTGCCCCACCGCCATCGGCCGCAGCCCCGACAGCAGCGCCCTGTTCACATGGCCGATCTGGTCGGCGATGGCGAGGATGTCGCCGGCCCGGTCGCGCAGGCCGGGGTCGGTGGTGGCGTCGCGGATCGCCGCCGCCTCGACCCGCAGGGCGAAAAGGCAGGGGCCGTATTCGTCATGCAAGTCGCGGGCGATGGCCTTGCGTTCCTGGTCGCCGCGTTCCACCACCTGCCGCGACAGCCGCGCCCGGTCCGCCTGCGCCGCAGCCAGCGCCCCACCCAGCCGGTCCACGTCGCCCGCCAGGGGCTTGAGGTCGGGGGTGCCCACCCTGCCGATGCGGGCCCCCGTGTCGCCATGCGCCAGCCGGTTCAGCACCGCCGAGACCCGCGCAAGCGGCCTCAGGCCCCCGCGCAGGATCACCGGGGTCAGCGCCAGTTGCGCCAGCCCTGCCAGCGCCAGCAGCAGGGCAAGGGTGCGGGCGTCCTCCCACACCTCGGCGATCTCGGCCCCGGCATCCTCGGAAATGACCACATGCCCGCGCAGGTGCAGGTTCTCGATCACCGGAAGCTGGGTCGAGCGGATGCGGGGGGCGAGCAGGCGCGCGAACCATTCCGGGGCGGGATCGTCCGGGGTCGCGTGGGCCGCAGGGATCAGGGTGCGGCCGGTCGCCAGGTCATAGACCATGATCCGCGCGTGCCGGGGCTGCACCAGCCGGTCGGCCAGCGCGGCGGTCAGTTGTCCCGGCGGCACCGCGTCGATCAGCGTGCCGATGGTGGTGACGACAAGCTCGCGCGCGGCGCGCGTCGAGGCCTCGACCTCGGCCGCGACCGCCTGCCGGGCATTGGCCGCCAGCAATGCGCCAAGCCCGCCGACCAGCGCAAGCTGGACGACAAGGACCAAGGCCAGGATGCGGAGCGTGAGCGTCATCGCCCCGGATGTGACACGCCGCGCAAGAGCGGGGCAACCGGGTCGGGCGTCAGGCCAGCGCCGCCTCGGCCGCGGCGCGGATGGCGCGGATGTTCTCGCCGTAAGGGGCGCTGTTCGACACCGAGCCGCCCCGGAACACCGCCGAGCCCGCCACCAGCACGTCCGCCCCCGCCTCGGCCAGCCGGGGGGCGGTGGCCGGATCGACGCCGCCGTCGATCTCGATGTGCACGGGACGGTCGCCGATCATGGCGCGCAGGCGTCGGACCTTTCCGGTCATGTCGATGAACTTCTGCCCGCCGAAGCCGGGGTTGACCGTCATCACGCAGATCAGGTCGGCAAGGTCCAGCAGATGCTCGACCGCTTCCGCCGGGGTGCCGGGATTGAGCGCCACGCCTGCACGCGCGCCCGCGCCGCGGATCGCCTGCAGGGTGCGGTGGATATGTGGGCCCGCCTCGACATGGGCGGTGATGATGTCGGCGCCCGCCTTCGCGAAGGCGTCGATATAGGGGTCCACGGGCGCGATCATCAGATGCACGTCCATGACCGTGGTGACATGCTTGCGGAAGGCCGCGACGGCAGGGGGTCCGAAGGTGATGTTGGGGACGAAATGCCCGTCCATCACGTCCACATGCACCCAGTCGGCGCCCTGATCCTCGACCGCGCGGATCTCGCGGCCGAAATCGGCGAAATCGGCCGACAGGATCGAGGGCGCGATCTTGATCTTGCGGTCAAAGTTCATGGAGGTCGTCCTTCCTGCGGCTGCCGTCCGGGTCGGGCCCGGCGGGAAAGACGCGGGCTCGCGCGGGTGTCGGACCGGGTCATAGTCCAGAGTTCCGCCGCAGTCACGCGCCGATCCCGAAAGGAAGGCTCCTTCGTTTGCCGCGGGCGATCATTTTCCCTTTACATGGCGGCGCATGGGAAATCCGGCGTCCCGGGCACGAGATCATCGGCCCCTGCCGCTTTCCGGCC
This sequence comes from Paracoccus sp. (in: a-proteobacteria), assembly GCF_030536915.1. GTDB lineage: Bacteria > Pseudomonadota > Alphaproteobacteria > Rhodobacterales > Rhodobacteraceae > Paracoccus. The sequence goes on along the minus strand of NZ_JAUNPC010000001.1, from coordinate 35,645 downwards.
ATGTCCGGGGAAAGAAGGGCGGCACGGGCCTGCGCCGTTGCAGGCCGACTGCCCTGCCCGCCGCTCTCGTGCCGGCGTTTCTACTTCAGCGGCTCCTGCGGGCCTTCGGAACCGCGCGGGGGGCGGCCCTCGGCGCGGTCGCGGTGCAGGGCTGCGCGGCCCAGCACCATCAGCGTCACCGGCATCGTCAGCATGATAAGGCAGCCCAGGAAGATCTCGTGGATCACCCAGCGCGAGCCGATGGTGGAAAACATCAGCATCGAGCCGATCAGGATGCCCGCTGCGCCCCAGCTTGTCCCCAGGGTCGGCGCATGCAGCCTTTCATAGAAGCTGCCCAGCCGGATCAGCCCGATGGTGCCCAGAAGCGTCAGGATCGTGCCCAGAAGGACGAAGCCCGAGATCAGGATGGCGATGACGGGGGGGATCTGGTCCAGATGGCTCATTCGATCACCTCGCCCCGCATCAGGAACTTGGCCATGGCGGCGGTGGCGACGAAGCCCAGGGTGCCGATGACCAGCGCGGCCTCGAACTGGTAGATGGTGCCCTGCTGCATGCCGGTGACGACCAGCAGCAGCATGGCGCACATGTACATGGTGTCCAGCCCCAGCACCCGGTCCTGCGCCCGCGGGCCCCGCAGTGCCCGCAGCACCGAAAGCACAAGCGAGATGACCAGGCAGATCTGGGAAAAGGTGAGGACGGCGGACAGGATCGTTGCGCTCATTCGAAGATCTCCATCAGCAGGGACTCGTAGCGGGTCTTGATGGTATGGACCCAGTCATCCTCGTCCAGAAGGTCGAAGACATGCAGCAGCAGCAGGCCCTTGCGCGGTTCGTATTCGATCCAGGCGGTGCCGGGCGTCGCGGTCACGATGATCGCCAGCACCGCAAGCCCGTTCGGGTTGGTCATGTCCAGCGGGATGGGGACAAAGCCGGCGCGGCGCCGGCCGCCCCGTCCCTGCGTCAGGATCAGCCCCGCCACCGCGATGTTCGAGCGGATGATGTCGCCGCCCACGCGGAAGAACAGCCGGATGATCTGGCGGGGCCGGCGGACCATGATCCGCTCGGGCGTGAGGCGGCGATAGGCGAGCCCGCCGAGGATGCCCGCGATCACCGCCAGCACGAACTGCCCCGGGGTGAAGCTGGTCAGCACCATCCACAGGATGGTCAGGACAACGGTGACGATGGGATGGGGGAACAGGGTCATGGATCGTCAGACCCCACCGGCGGCGCGGTCAGCACGCCCCCGATATAGACCTGGTTCTGGGTCAGGGCGTCGGCGGTGCGTTCCAGGTAGCGCAATGCCGGTTCCGCCTGGATCGACAGAAGGACGACCGTCGCCACCAGCATCAGGATCGGCACGATCTCGAGCATCGGCAGCGGCGGTTCCTCGGTGTTGGCCCAGAGGCTCTGGATGCCCCAGCGGACCATCGCCACCAGCGCGCAGAAGCCCGTCACGATCAGCAGCACCACGAAGGCCCAGTGGCCCCACATGCCGGGCAGGACCTTGGCGCGCTCGACCGCGCCCGACAGCATCCCGAACTTGCCGAGGAACCCCGCCAGCGGCGGCAGGCCCGCCACCACCAGCACGCAGGCCAGGAAGGCCACGCCCAGCAGCGCGGTCGCCCCGGGGATGGCCCGGCCCTCGTCGGTCGGCTCGTCGATCTCTTCCTCGGGGTCGGCATAGGCCTCGGCGGTGATGGCCAGAAGCCCGGCGATGCCGCCTTCCTTGCGGCCGATGGGTTCCGCCAGCAGGAACAGCGCCGCGATCGCGATGGTCGAGGCGATCATGTAATAAAGCGCCGCCGTCAGCATCGGCGCGTCGTCGTAGATCTGCGCCAGCCCCACGACCGCCAGCAGCGTCCCCGAGGACACCAGCACCAGGTTGCCGGTCATCCGGCCCAGGTCCTGCGCCTGCAGCACCCCCAGCGCGCCGAAGATCATGGTGGCCATGCCGCCCGCCGCCAGCACGTTGGCGCCGAAACCCGCCGAGTCGCCCGCCCCCGCGCCGAAGAGCAGCAGGCCGAGGCGGATCACCACATAGGCCCCGACCTTTGTCAGCAGCGAGAAGACCGCCGCGACCGGCGGCGAGGCCGCGCCATAGGCGTTGGGCAGCCAGAAGCACAGCGGCCACATCGCCGCCTTGACAAGAAAGGCCCCCGACAGCAGCGCCGCCGCCGCATGGACCATGGGGCGGTCGGCCTCGGACAGCCGCGGGATGCGGGACGCGAGATCTGCCATGTTCAGCGTACCGGTGGCCCCGTAGATCAACGAGACGCCCAGCAGGAACAGCATCGCCGCGACCAGGTTGACGGCGATGTAGTGCAGCCCCGCCCCGACCCGGACCCGGCCCGTGCCGTGCAGCAGCAAGCCGTAGGAGGCCGCCAGCATCACCTCGAAGAAGACGAAGAGGTTGAACAGGTCGCCGGTCAGGAACGACCCGTTGACCCCCATCAGCAGGAACTGGAACAGGGGCGAGAAATGCTGCCCGTTCCGGTGCCATCCCGCGCCTGCGTAAAGCAGCGCCGGCAGGGCGACGATCGAACTCAGCAGCAGCATCACCGCGGCCAGCCGGTCCAGCACCAGCACGATGCCGAAGGGCGAGGGCCAGTCGCCCAGCAGATACAGGGTGACGATGTTGCGCCCCATGTCGGCCGAGCCGCCGGCGCGATCGACCAGCGCGATGGCGGCGGCCAGCTGCAGCACGCAGGACAGGATGCCGATCGCCAGTTTCAGCCGCCGCTGGCGTTCGTCATACATCAGCATGATCCCCCCCGCCAGCAGCGGGATCAGGATCGGCAGGACGACGATATGGGCCGGAGAGATCACTGGCCGCGCTCCCTTCCGTCGACGTGGTCGGTGCCGGTCAGCCCGCGCGAGGCCATGATGACGACAAGGAACAGGGCGGTGGTGGCGAAGCTGATGACGATGGCGGTCAGCACCAGGGCCTGCGGCACCGGATCGGCATAGGCGTCGGGGTTGACGAAGCCGCCCTTGGGCATGATGGGCGCGGCGCCCGTCGCCAGCCGGCCCATGGCGAAGATGAACAGGTTGACGCCATAGGACAGCAGGCAGAGGCCGACGATGACCTGGAAGGTGCGCGGCCGCAGGGTCAGCCAGACGCCGGATGCGACCAGCACGCCGATGCCAAGGGACAAGGTCAGTTCCATCACACGCCCTCCCGCTGTTGTTCCTGTTCCTCGTGGCGGTTTTCCTGCTCCTCCTTCGGGTCGGCGTCGGCTGCGGTCTCGCGCGCCCGCAGGCGGGACGAGCGCAGCGACTGGTGGGCGATGGCGATCTGGATCAGCACGGTCGCCCCCACCACCGTGGCGAAGACGCCGAGGTCGAAGATCAGCGCCGTCGCCGCCGGAACCTGCCCGATCACCGGCAGGGTGACATACTGGGCATGGGCCGTCAGGAACGGATAGCCGAACAGGAACGAGCCCATGCCGGTCGCCACCGCGATCACCAGCCCCAGCCCGATCCAGCGCACCGGCAGGATGGTGATGCGGCTTTCCACCCAGCGCACGTCCCTTGCCAGGTATTGCAGCAGCAGACCGATGGCGAAGGCGACGCCGCCCGCGAAGCCGCCGCCCGGCAGGTCATGGCCGCGCAGGAACAGATACATCGACAGCGCCACGGTCAGCGGGAACATCCACTGCATGATGACCGAGGGGATCATCATCATCACGTCATGCCGTGTGGGCTCGCGATCCGCCTCGCGCTCGCGCTCGGGGTCGAGGGGGGGCAGTTCGTTGAAGGTCTGCTGCGAGGGCAGCGCCACGCTTTCCGGCGCCGGGCGGAAGCGGCGCAGCAGCGCGTAGCAGGTCAGCGCCACGATCCCCAACACGGTGATCTCGCCCAGGGTGTCGAAGGCGCGGAAGTCCACCAGGATCACGTTGACGGCGTTCGTGCCGCCGCCCTCGGCATAGGAATTGCGGCGGAACCAGTCGCCGATGGTCAGCCCGGCGGGCGTGGTCATCACCGCGAAGGCGATGGCCGCGACGCCCGCGCCGCAGACGGTCGCCACAACGAAATCGATGGCCCGCCGCCTGCGGGCGGTGAAGCGGTCGTCGCCCTCGATCAGCTTCATGCGCTTGGGCAGCCAGCGCAGGCCCAGCAGCAGCAGCACGGTTGTCATGATCTCGACCAGGGTCTGCGTCACCGCGAGGTCGGGGGCCGAGAACCAGGCGAATGTCACGGCCGTCACCAGCCCGGCGCCCCCCAGCAGCGCCAGCGCGGCAAAGCGGTGGTACTTGGCCTGGATCGCCGCACCGATGGCGCATGCGATGCCCCCCATCCACAGCAGCGCGAAGGTCGCGTCGAAGTTCTGCAGCAATCCTTCGGGCACCAGCCGCGCGGCGCCCCACAGCGTCGCCGCCGTCGCCCCGAGGCTGAGCAGCACCAGCAGCCGCAACTGCACCTGCAGGCGCGGGCTGCCGATCCGGCGATAGGCCCAGGCGGGCCACTTGCGGGTCAGCACCAGCATCAGCCGGTCGAAGACCTGCTGGCCGCGGACCAGCGACAGGAAGGCCGGCGCCTCGTTCGCCTCGGACACGCGCCGCGCCATCAGGAAATACAGGATCGTGCCCGCCACCAGGGCGACGAAGCTCATCGTCAGGGCGACGTTGAAGCCGTGCCACAGCGCCAGGCTGTAATAGGGCGCGTTGTCGCCCAGCACCGCCAGCACGCCCGAATGCAGCGGGCCGCCGATCAGGGCGGCAGGCCACAGGCCCACCAGCAGGACGATGGCAACCAGGAACTCGACCGGGCGGCGCATCCAGGCCGGCGGCTCGTGCGGTTCCTTGGGCAGGTCGGTGGCCGGGGGGCCGAAGAAGACGGTGACGATGAAGCGCAGCGAATAGGCCACGCTGAAGGTGCTGGCGATGGTAGCGATATAGGGCAGGGCGGCGTCCAGCCAGGTGCCGTTGTGCCAGTCGGCGGCCTCGGCGAAGAACATCTCCTTCGACAGAAAGCCGTTCAGCAGCGGCACGCCCCCCATGGCGGCGGCGGCGACGATGGCCAGCGCCGCGGTGCGCGGCATGGAATGGCGCAGCCCGCTGAGGCGGCGCATGTCGCGGGTGCCGGTCTCGTGGTCGATGATGCCCGCGGCCATGAACAGCGAGGCCTTGAAGACCGCGTGGTTCATGATGTGGAAGATCGCGGCCACGATCGCCGCGCCGCTGCCCATGCCGCACAGCGCGGTGATCAGCCCGAGATGGCTGATGGTCGAATAGGCCAAGAGCCCCTTCAGGTCGTTGCGCCACAGCGCGATCACCGCGCCCAGCAGCAGGGTCAGCATCCCGGTGCCCGCGACAATCCAGAACCAGGCATCGGTGCCGCCCAGCACGGGCGAGAAGCGGACAAGGATGAACACCCCCGCCTTCACCATTGTCGCGGAATGCAGGTAGGCTGAAACCGGCGTGGGCGCCGCCATCGCGTTCGGCAGCCAGAAATGGAACGGGAACTGCGCCGACTTGGTGAAGGCGCCGATCAGGAACAGCCCGAGGATCCAGCCATACCAGGGATGCGCCCGCACCCGGTCGCCCGCGGCCAGCACGTCGTCCAGGTGGTAGCTGCCGGCGGCATGGCCCAGCAGGATCATCGCCATCAGCAGGCAGAGGCCCCCGGCGCCGGTCACGATCAGCGCGGTCCTCGCCCCGTCGCGGGCGGCGGCATTGTGGTTCCAGTAGCCGATCAGCAGGAAGGAAAAGAGGCTGGTCAGTTCCCAGAACACCACCATCAGGATGATGTTGCCGGAAATCAGCATCCCCACCATCGACCCCGCGAAGGCCAGCAGGAAGCCGTAGAACCGCGGCACCGGGTCCGAGGGCGACAGGTAGTAGCGGGCGTAGATGACGACCAGCAGCCCGATGCCGTAGACCAGAAGCAGCATCAGCCAGGAAAAGCCGTCCAGCCGCAGCGTGACGTCAAGCCCCAGCGAGGGCGCCCATTGGATGCTGCGGGCCACAGCCTGCGCATCGGCCACATCCCCCATGACCGCAAACAGCGCCAGCAGCCCCGCGATCATCACGCCGCCTGCCAGCACTACCTCGGCGTTGCGGGCGGTGACGGGCATGGTGACGGCCAGGATCGCGCCCGCGAAGGGCAGCACCGCAAGCAGGAGAAGGAGGTTCTGGGCGAGCATTCGTCGGCGGCTTGCCTTTCTTCGTCCGGTTGCGGCTTGCAGCGCCGCGCGATTGGATCGACCGCGCGGGCCGGGTTCTTGGCGCGGCGCAGGGAAACGGTCCCGCCGCAAGCGCTTTCCAGGGGCCATCGCGGGGACGCCACGGGGCAGGCACGATACGCGCCTCCGGGCCGGACTATGCCCGCCCCTTGCGTATCCGCAAGGTCGGAAAACGGCCTCAGCCTGCCAGAAACTGCTTTGACGCCGAGCTACAGGGACAGTTCCGGGGCGTCAATCACCTGCCCCGGACAAACGGAGTCACAAAAGCGCAAGCCGGGCCGGATGGTGCGCGTCGATGTCGCAGGGGGTTTCAGTGGTGAGCCCAACAGGATTCGAACCTGTGACCCACTGATTAAAAGTCAGTTGCTCTACCAACTGAGCTATGGGCCCAACACAGGGCGTCTCCTTACGGATGCGCGTAGCGGGGGTCAAGGCCAAATCGCCGCGCATCTGGCGGAATCATGACGGCGCGCGTATATCGCCGCGATGGAACAGGAAAACCCGGGCGGCCTCGGCTTCGTCAAGATGCACGGGGCGGGCAACGACTTCGTCATCATCGACTCGCACGGCGCCCTGCAGCGGCGGGTGACGCCTGCGCTGGCGCAAGCGCTGGGGGACCGCAACCGGGGCGTGGGCTTCGACCAGCTGGCCGAGATCCGCCCCGACAATGCGGCGGACTATTGGCTGGAGTTCTGGAACGCCGACGGGTCCGAGGCGGGGGCCTGCGGCAATGCCTCGCGCTGCGTGGCCGAGCTGATGATGCGCCATCTGGGGCGGGACCGGGTGCGCTTTTCCACGCGGCGCGGGATGCTGGAGGCGGAACGCGCGGGCGGGCAGGTCCATGTCAACATGGGGCATCCCCAGCTTGCTTGGGACGAGGTGCCGCTGGCGCGCGAGATGGACACCGAGCGGCTCCCGCTGGACGGCAGCCCCGCGGCGGTGGGCATGGGCAATCCCCATTGCGTCTTCTTCGTCCCCGATGCCGAGGCAGTGGACCTGACCACGATCGGCCCCCGGATCGAGTATGACCCGCTGTTCCCCGAACGCACGAATGTGGAATTCGCCTCGCTGACCGCCCCCGACCGCCTGCGGATGCGGGTCTGGGAACGTGGCGCGGGCGTCACGCTCGCCTGCGGGTCCGGGGCCTGCGCGACTGCGGTCGCGGCGCATCGGCGCGGGCTGACGGGGCGGCGGGTGGTGCTGGACCTCGACGGCGGCACGCTGGCCGTGGACTGGCGCGAGGACGGGGTCTGGCTGACCGGCCCCGTGGCGCACGTCTTCGACGGCGTGCTGTCCCCCGATTGGCTGGCCGCGACATGATCGCTCCCCCGATCTTCGCCACGCTGGGCTGCCGGCTCAACGCTTACGAATCCGAGGCGATGGCCGAGATGGCCCGCGAGGCCGGCCTGAACGGCGCGGTGATCGTCAACACCTGCGCGGTGACTGCCGAGGCCGTCCGCAAGGCCCGCCAGGAGATCCGCCGCCTGTCGCGCGAAAACCCCGGCGCGCCGATCATCGTGACCGGCTGCGCCGCCCAGACCGAGCCCGAGACCTTCGCCGCCATGCCCGAGGTCGCCCGCGTCGTCGGCAACCACGAGAAGATGCAGCCTGCGACCTGGGCCAGCCTCGCCGCGCCCGACTATGGCACCGAGCGGGTGATGGTGGACGACATCATGTCGGTGCGGGAAACGGCGGGCCACCTGATCGACGGCTTCGGCCGCCACCGCGCCTATGTGCAGGTCCAGAACGGCTGCGATCACCGCTGCACCTTCTGCATCATCCCGTTTGGCCGCGGCAACTCGCGGTCCGTTCCGGCAGGCGTGGTGGTGGACCAGATCAGCCGCTTGCGCGACCGGGGCTTCAACGAGGTCGTGCTGACCGGCGTGGACCTGACAAGCTGGGGCGCGGACCTGCCGGGGCAGCCACGGCTGGGCAACCTCGTGCGGCGCATCCTGAAGATGGTGCCGGACCTGCCGCGCCTGCGGATTTCCTCGATCGATTCGATCGAGGCCGACCCCGAGCTGATGGAGGCGATCGCCACCGAGCCGCGCCTGATGCCGCATCTGCATCTGTCCCTGCAGCACGGCGACGACCTGATCCTCAAGCGCATGAAGCGCCGCCACCTGCGCGACGATGCCATCGCCTTCTGCGAGGAAGCCCGCCGGTTGCGCCCCGGCATCGTCTTCGGCGCCGACATCATCGCGGGCTTTCCCACGGAAACCGAGGCGCATTTCGGGAACTCGGTGAAGCTGGTGCAGGATTGCGGCCTGACCTTCCTGCATGTCTTCCCCTACAGCGCCCGCAAGGGCACCCCCGCCGCCCGGATGCCGCGCGTCCCCGGCCCTGCGATCAAGGATCGCGCCGCGCGCCTGCGCGCCGTGGGCGAGGCCGCGCTGTCGGTGCATCTGCAGGCGCAGGTCGGCCGCACCCACCGCGTCCTGACCGAAGGCCCGCGCCTCGGCCGCACCGAGCAGTTCACCGAGGTCGCCTTTGCCCATGACATGCCCGAGGGCGCGCTGGTCGAGGTCACGATCACCGGCCATGACGGCGCCCGCCTTGCCGCCTGAGCCGCGCACCGACTGGCGCAGGTATTCCCGGCTGAAGCGCCGCATGGGTATTTGAGCCAGAAAGAAGCCCCTTTTCCTTGCCCTCCGGACCGGTGACATCTTTCTGGTCCGGATACCGGTGCGGCAGGCGCGGCGCTGGACTGCAATGCTGGCGATTGCGCTTCCGCAGCGGTTGCCCTTAGCCTGCGGGGCATGACGATACTCTATACGCATCCCGCATCCGAGCGCCACGTGACCCCGCCCGGCCACCCCGAGCAGGTCGCCCGCCACAAGGCGGTGCTGGGCGCGCTGGCGGACCTGAACCTCGACCGCCGCGAGGCGCCGCTGGCCGCTGAGGCCGACGTGCTGCGCTGCCACCCCCAGCGCTACCTCGCCCGGCTGAAGGCGGCGGTCCCGGCGCAGGGGCAGGTGGCGCTGGATGCCGACACCTGGCTGTCGCCGGGCAGCATCGAGGCCGCGATGCGGGCCGTGGGCGCGGCCTGCGCTGCGGTGGATGCGGTGCTGGGCGGAGAGGACAGTCGCGCCTTCGTCGCCATGCGCCCGCCGGGGCATCACGCCGAACGCGAGACGGCGATGGGCTTCTGCCTGCTGGGGACCGCCGCCATCGCCGCCGTGCGGGCGCTGGACCATCACGGGCTGGACAGGGTGGCGGTGCTGGATTTCGACGTGCATCACGGCAACGGCACGCAGGATCTGTTGTGGAATGAATCCCGCGCCTTCTTCGCCTCGACCCACCAGATGCCGCTTTATCCCGGCACCGGGCGGGCCAGTGAGACCGGCGCGCACGGGCAGGCGATGAACCTCCCGCTGCCGCCCGGCTCGGGCGGGGCGCAGGCCCGCGCGGCATGGCGGCAGATCACCGACAGGCTGCGGGACCATGCGCCGCAGCTTGTCATCGTCTCGGCGGGCTTCGACGCCCATGCGGCCGACCCGCTCGCCGCGCTGGAATGGGAGGACGATGACTTTGCCGCGATCACGCGCATGATCGTGGATGCGGCGGGTCAGGCCCCGGTGGTCTCGGTCCTGGAAGGGGGCTATGATCTGGCCGCGCTGGGCCGGTCGGCCCGCGCCCATGTCACCGCGCTTCAAGGAACCGCCTCATGACCGACGCCGAAATCGACGGGATGTCCTTTGAGGACGCGATGAAGGAACTCGAATCGGTTGTCGGCAAGCTGGAACATGGCGAGGCGACGCTGGAGCAGTCCATCGCCCTTTACGAACGCGGCGCCAAGCTGCGCGCCCATTGCGAGCGCCGCTTGCGCCAAGCCGAGGAGCGGGTCGAGAAGATCATGCTCGCCGCCAGCGGAGAGCCCAGCGGGACCGCCCCGGTCGAAGGGCTGTAAGCATGGAGCAGAGGCTGGAGGAGGTGCAGCGCACCGTCGCTGCCGCCATCGAGGCTGCGCTGGCGGACCTGCCGCCGGGCGACCTGACCGACGCGATGCGCTATGCCGCCACCGGGGGCAAGCGCATCCGCGCCTTCCTTGTGCTGGAATCGGCGCGGCTGTTCGGCATTGAGGACCTGAGCGCCATGCCGGTCGCCGTGGCGGTGGAACTGCTGCACGCCTACAGCCTCGTCCATGACGACCTGCCCGCGATGGACGACGACGACCTGCGCCGGGGTCAGCCCACCTGCCACATCCGCTGGACCGAGGCGACGGCGATCCTGGCCGGCGACGCGCTGCAGACGCAGGCCTTCGCGATGCTGGCCGACCCGGTGATCGGCCCCGCCGAGGCGCGCATCGCTTTGGTGGCAAGGCTGGCCGAGGCGTCCGGTGCGCGCGGCATGGTCTGGGGACAGGCGCAGGACATCGCGGCCGAGACGGCGGGGGTTCCGCTGGACCTGCCCGCCATCGAGGCCTTGCAGCACGCCAAGACCGGCGCGCTGATCCGCTTTGCCGCCACCGCGGGGGCGGTCATGGGCGGCGCCGATCCCGCGCCCTTGCAGGCTTACGCGCAAAACCTCGGCCTCGCCTTCCAGATTGCCGACGACATCCTCGACGTGACTGCCAGCGCTGAGCAGACCGGCAAGCGCACCGGCAAGGACGAGGCGGCGGGCAAGGCCACCTTTGTCTCGCTGCTGGGGCTTGAGGAAGCGCGCGCGCGGGCCGCCGAGATGGTGGCGCGGGCCGAGGCCACCCTTGACCCCTATGGCGACCGGGCCGGAAACTTGCGGGCACTGGCGCGTTTCGTTATCCACCGCAGAACCTGAGACCGACCGCCCTTGGGGGGGTCCGCCCGCCCGGAAGGGGCCAGCCCATGACCGACACGACCTCGCGTCCTGCAACGCCGATCCTCGACCGCGTCGCCTCGCCCGCCGATCTCAAGGCGCTGAGCGACCGGCAACTGCACCAGCTTGCCGACGAACTGCGCGCCGAGACGATCAGCGCCGTCAGCGTGACCGGCGGCCATCTGGGCGCGGGGCTGGGCGTGGTCGAACTGACCGTGGCCCTGCACGCGGTCTGGGACAGCCCGCGCGACAAGATCGTCTGGGATGTGGGCCACCAGTGCTATCCCCACAAGATCCTGACCGGCCGCCGCGACCGCATCCGCACCCTGCGGATGGAAGGAGGGCTTTCGGGCTTTACCAAGCGGTCGGAAAGCCCGCATGACCCTTTCGGGGCGGGCCATTCCTCGACCTCGATCAGCGCGGCGCTTGGGTTTGCCGCCGCCCGCGACCTCGGCGGCGATCCGGGCGACGCCATCGCCGTGATCGGCGACGGCGCGATGAGCGGCGGGATGGCCTTCGAGGCGATGAACAACGCGGGCCACATGGGCACGCGGTTGTTCGTGATCCTGAACGACAACGAGATGTCGATCGCGCCCCCCACGGGCGCAATGTCGAGCTACCTGACCCGGCTTTACACCCAGGGGCCGTTTCAGGAACTCAAGGCCGCCGCCAAGGGCGCGGTCAGCCTGCTGCCGCCGCCGATGCAGGAGGGCGCGCGCCGCGCCAAGGAGATGCTGAAGGGCATCACCATCGGCGGCACGCTGTTCGAGGAACTGGGCTTCTCCTATGTCGGCCCGGTGGACGGCCACGACCTCGACCAGCTTCTGCCGCTGCTGCGCACGGTCAAGGCGCGGGCTGACGGGCCGGTGCTGATCCATGCGGTGACGAAGAAGGGCAAGGGCTATGCCCCGGCCGAGAACGCCGCCGACCGGGGCCATGCCCGCGCCAAGTTCGACGTGATCACGGGCGAGCAGGCCAAGGCCAAGTCCAACGCCCCCAGCTACACCAGCGTCTTTGCCAAATCCCTGATCGCCCAGGCCGAGCGTGACGACCGCATTGTCGCCATCACCGCCGCCATGCCGGACGGCACCGGGCTGAACCTGTTTGCCGACCGCTTCCCGCGCCGCTGCTTCGACGTGGGGATCGCGGAACAGCACGCCGTGACCTTCTCGGCCGGGCTTGCCGCCGGGGGGATGCGGCCCTTCTGCGCGATCTATTCGACCTTTCTGCAGCGCGGCTATGACCAGGTGGTCCATGACGTGGCGATCCAGCGCCTGCCCGTGCGCTTCGCCATCGACCGCGCCGGGCTGGTCGGCGCCGATGGCGCGACCCATGCCGGGGCCTATGACGTGGGGTTCCTGGCGAACCTGCCCGGCTTCGTCGTCATGGCCGCCGCCGACGAGGCGGAACTGGTCCGCATGGTCGCCACCGCCGCGGCCCTCGACGACCGCCCCTCGGCCTTCCGCTTCCCGCGCGGCGAGGGCACCGGCGTCGAGATGCCCGAGCGCCCCGAGCCGCTGGAAATCGGCCGCGGCCGCATCGTGGCGGAAGGGGCGCGGGTGGCGATCCTGTCCTTCGGCACCCGGCTGTCCGAGGTCCTGCGCGCCCGCGAATCGCTGACCGCGCGCGGCCTTGCCCCCACCGTGGCCGACGCCCGCTTCGCCAAGCCGCTCGACCGTGACCTGATCCTGCGGCTGGTGCGCGAGCACGAGGCGCTGATCACCATCGAGGAGGGCGCGGTCGGCGGCTTCGGCAGCCATGTGGCCCAGCTTTTGGCCGAGGAAGGCGTCTTCGACCGGGGCTTCCGCTTCCGCAGCATGGTCCTGCCCGATACCTTCATCGACCACGCCAGCCCCGAGGCGATGTATCGCGCCGCCGCGATGGACGCCCCCCAGATCGAGGCCAAGGTGCTGGAAGTGCTGGGTGTGGCCGCGCTGGGACGGAGGGCGTGAGGGCCCGGCGTCTTCCCGCGACAAGGCCGCGCCGTGTTCCTCACCAGGACAACGGGGCGTTGAGGAACGGGTGAGGTTGAAGCCGAGGCGGACGGCTTCTAATCAGCCCCCATGACCCGCAACACCCACCCCGACGCGCATCCCGACGACCCGCATTACATCACCCGCTCGAACTGGCTGCGGGCGGCGGTGCTGGGGGCGAATGACGGGATCGTGTCGATCGGCTCGCTGGTGGTGGGCGTCGCCGTGGCGGCGGGCGATCCGCAGGCCGTGATGATCGCGGGGGGCGCTGGGCTGGCGGCCGGGGCGCTGTCGATGGCGGCGGGGGAATATGTCAGCGTCAGTTCCCAGGCCGATATCGAGGCCGCCGACATCCACCGCGAGCGTCAGTCCCTGCGCCACCAGCCCGACATTGAGCTTGAGGAACTGATCCTCATCTACGAATCACGCGGCCTCGCCTCCGACACCGCCCGGCTGGTCGCCTGCGAACTGACCGAGCATGACGCCTTGGGCGCTCATATGCGCGACGAACTGGGCCTGACCGAGGAACTGGCCGCCAACCCGATGCAGGCGGCGATGGCCTCGGGCGCGACCTTCACGGTGGCGGGGGCGATCCCCTATCTCGCGGCGCTGCTGACCCCTGTGGGACTGATCGTGCCGGTGGTGCTGGTGGTGACGCTGGCCGCGCTGGCGGCGCTGGGCATGCTGGGGGCATGGGCGGGGGGTGCGCCTCTCCGCCCCGCTCTCGTGCGTGTGTTGTTGTGGGGTTCATTCGCGATGGCGGTGACTTCCGTGATCGGGCATCTTTTCGGGGCCGTCGTCTGACAAGCCCCGAGGTTCCCGATGCGCCTTGCCGTCCTTGCCCTGTCGCTTGCGCTGGCCGGTCCCGCCGCCGCGCAGTCCATGCTGCCCACGCTTTACGACGTCACGGGGGTCAGGTCGAACGACGTGCTGAACATCCGGGCGATGCCCGACGCCTCGTCCTCGATCCTGTCCGAACTGCCGCATGACGCCACCGGCGTCGAGGTGATCGAGACGCGGTCCGGCTGGGCGCGGGTCAACACCTTCGAGAGATCCGGCTGGGTCAACATGCGCTATCTCAAGGAACGTCCGGACGTCTGGAAGCCGGGCGAGATCCCGGCCACGCTGAACTGCCTGGGAACCGAGCCCTTCTGGTCGCTGCGGCAGGTCGGGACCAACATCGTCTACGAGACGCCCGAAGTCTCGCGCCCGCTGCAGCGGCGCGTGGTGGTGGACAACCCCGCCCGGCGCGAGCCCGCGCGCAGCATCATCGCGGGGGATGCGCAGGGCCGGCTGACGGTGGTGCTGACGCCTGCGCAATGCAGCGACGGCATGTCGGACCGCGCCTTCGGGCTGTCGGCCACGCTGCTGTTCGAGGGGGCGGGACAGGCCACGCGGATGGAGAACGGCTGCTGCCGGATCACGCCCTGACGGATTCTTCCGCCAGGATCGCGGCCAGCCCGCTGCGATAATCCGGGTGGATCAGGCGGATGCCGAGATCGCGCTTGATCCGCGCATTCGAGACCCGCTTGCTTTCGGCATAGAAGCTGCGGGCCATCGGCGTCATCTCGGCCGTGGCGAAGTCCTCGGCGGGCGGCGGGGGCAGGCCCAGCAGTTTCGCGGCGTGTTCCAGCACGTCCTCGGGCGGGGCGGGGTCGTCGTCGCAGAGGTTGTAGACCGCACCCGGATCGGGCCGGGCGATTGAGGCCGCGAGCGTCTGCGCGATGTCCTCGGCATGGATGCGGGAAAACACCTGTCCCGGCTTGATGATGCGCCGGGCGGTGCCGTTGCGGACCTTCTCGAAGGGGCCGCGTCCGGGCCCGTAGATGCCGGCGAGGCGGAAGATGTGCAGCGGCAGGCCGTGGGCCGCGGCGAGCGCCTGCCACCCGGCCTCCGCCGCCATGCGGTCGCGGCCCCGACGGGTCGAGGGGGCAAGTTCCGAGTCCTCCTCCACCCAGTCCCCCTGCCGGTCGCCATAGACTCCGGTGGTCGAGAGATAGCCGAGCCAGCGTGCCGGGCTTGCCGCGATGGCCGGGCCGAAGTCGCGGAGCGCCGGACATTCGCCCGCATCCGGCCCGGCGCTGACAAGGATCGCGTCGGCGCGGGCGATGGCGTCCCGGATCGCGCCTTCCTGACCGGGCCAGCGCAGGGGCGTGGCGCCTGTGGCTGCGACTCGGGCGGGATCGTCGCGAGTGGTGCCGGTGACGGTCCAGCCTTCGGGCAGCAGCCTCCGGGTCAGGAAACCGGCCGAATAGCCGTGGCCCAGCACCACCAGACGCAGGGTCATGCGCGGGCCAGTCCCAGGACCTCGGCGCCGATGGCGAAGGATTTTTCGCGCGCCGCCGGGTCCCAGATGTTGCCGGTCAGGATCAGCTCGTCGGGCTTGTAGCGGGCCACCATCGCGTCGATCTGCGTCCTGACCGTGTCGGCGGCACCCACGGCGCTGACACTCAGCACCCGGTCCACCATCGACTGGTATTGCGCGGGCACGACCGCATCAAGGTCATCCACCGGCGCGGGCAGCAGGCCCGGATTGCCGGTCCGAAGCCGGAAGAACTGGATCTGCGAACTTGTCCGCAGCCTGCGCGCCTCCTCGTCCGTATCCGCCGCGATCAGGTTCGCGGCCAGCATGAAGCGCGGCTTGTCCCCCCACGGCCCCGGCTGGAAGCGGTCGCGATAAAGCGCCACCGCGTCATCCAGCGCGTCGGGCGCGAAATGCGAGGCGAAGGCATAGGGCAGGCCCAGCGCCGCCGCGAGGCTGGCCCCGTAAAGCGACGAGCCGAGAATCCAGACCGGCACGTTGGTCCCCTGGCCGGGATGGGCGGCCACCGCCACACCCGGCCGCTCTGGGCTGAGATAGTGCAGCAGTTCCACCACGTCGTTCGGGAAATCCTCGTTGCGCGACTGGCCCCGCCGCAGCGCGTGCATCACCGCCCCGTCGCCGCCGGGCGCGCGGCCAAGGCCGAGGTCGATCCGCGGCCCGTGGATGGTGGCCAGCGTCCCGAAGGCCTCGGCCACCGCCAAGGGTGCGTGGTTCGGCAGCATGATGCCGCCCGCGCCCACGCGGATGGTTTCGGTATGATCGGCGATATGCCCGATCAGCACCGCCGTCGCGGCGCTGGCGATGCCGGGCATGTTGTGGTGCTCGGCCAGCCAGAAGCGCTTGTAGCCCTGCGCCTCGGCGGCTTTCGCCAGCCGCACGCTGGCGGCGATGGCGGCCTTTGCGTCCGAGCCCTCGGGCACCGGCGCGAGATCGAGAATAGAGATGTCCATGCCCCCGAGATAGGGCCGCCGCCGCCGTCTTGCCAGTGCCACGGCCCGCTGACACTCTCGGGGGGCCAAAGGAGCCTGCCCATGGACCAGTTGTCCCGCCTGCTGCCGGTCGAAACCCCCGATCCGGTCGAGCGCGAATATTTCGACGATCCCCATGCCGCCGTCGCCCGCCTGATCGAGCTTTACGACCGCGCGACGGGCTGGCTGCTGGACCGCTTCCTCGGCACGCTGCGTTCAAGCCATCAGCCGACGGCAAGGTTCCGCGCCTTCTATCCCGAGATCCGGCTGACGACATCAAGCCACCAGCAGGGCGATTCCCGGCTGGCCTTCGGCCATGTCACGCTGCCCGGCACCTATGCGGCGACGATCACCCGGCCGGACCTGTTTCGCGACTACCTGACCCAGCAGATCGGCCTTCTGATCCGCAACCACGAGGTTCCCGTCGCCGTCGGCGAAAGCGACACGCCCATCCCCGTCCATTTCGCGGTCGCCACGCAAAGCGACCTGAACGTCCCGCAGGAAGGGGTGCTGGACTATTCCCTGCGTGACATCTTCGACGTGCCGGACCTGGTGACGGTCAACGACGACATCGTGAACGGGATCGCCGAGGAACAGCCCGACGGCACCCGCCACCTCGCCCCCTTCACGGCGCAGCGGGTGGATTACTCGCTGGCGCGGCTGTCGCATTATACCGCCACCGCCCCGGATCACTTCCAGAGCTTCGTTCTGTTCACCAACTACCAGTTCTACGTGGACGAGTTCGAAGCCTTCGCCCGCAAGGCTTTGGCCGACCCGGATTCGGGCTACACCGCCTTCGTCGGTCCCGGAAACAACATGATCGAGCGTCCCGACGATGCCTCGGTTCCCGTCGCCAAGGCGCCGCAGATGCCGGCCTATCATCTCAAGCGGCCGGACGGGCAGGGGATCACGCTGGTCAACATCGGCGTCGGCCCCTCCAACGCCAAGACCGCCACGGACCACATCGCCGTGCTGCGCCCCCATGCCTGGCTGATGGTCGGCCATTGCGCGGGGCTGAGGAACAGCCAGCGGCTGGGGGATTATGTGCTGGCCCATGCCTATCTGCGGCTGGACCATGTGCTGGACGAGGACCTGCCGGTCTGGGTGCCCCTGCCGACGCTGGCCGAGGTTCAGGTCGCCTTGGAACAGGCCGTGGCCGAGATCACCGAGCTGGAAGGCTTTGAACTCAAGCGGATCATGCGGACGGGCACCGTCGCCACCATCGACAACCGCAACTGGGAATTGCGCGACACCCCGGTCCACCGCCTCAGCCTCAGCCGCGCGATCGCGCTGGACATGGAAAGCGCCACCATCGCCGCCAACGGCTTCCGCTTCCGGGTGCCCTACGGCACGCTTCTCTGCGTGTCGGACAAACCCCTGCACGGAGAGCTTAAGCTGCCCGGCATGGCGACCGATTTCTACCGCACGCAGGTCGCCAGCCACCTGCTGATCGGCATCCGCGCGATGGAGAAGCTGCGCGCCACCCCGGTCGAGCGGCTGCATTCCCGCAAGCTGCGGTCCTTCCACGAGACCGCCTTCCTGTGACCTGATCCGGCGAGGGGCTGCCTTTTTTGGTGGTTTGGCGGCTCCGACGTCGGGGGAACCCTGAAAAGGGCTTGAAACGCGGGGAAAAACCGGCTGTAGCAGGGCCCATGCCAGATCAACTGGCGCCGGAAATGCCCGCCTGACGCGCGCGACACACGAGGAGACAGGACCCCATGGCCACAGCACCCGCCAAGCCCATGACCAAGACGCAGCTGGTGGCTGCACTGGCCGATGAGATGGGCAGCGACAAGAAGACCGCCGGCGCCGCGCTGGACGCGCTGGGCGCGCTGGTCGCCCGCACCGTCGCCGAGGGCGGCGCGCTGACGCTGCCCGGCATCGGCAAGGTCGCCTGCCGCGCCCGCCCGGAACGCCAGGTCCGCAACCCGCAGACGCAGGAAATGATGACCAAGCCTGCCGACAAGGTGGTCAAGGTCACCATCGCCAAGTCGCTGAAGGACAGCGTCAACGCCTGAGCCTGCGCAGGCTTGCCAAAGACAAAGGGGGTCGCGCGCGGGCGCGGCCCCTTTTTGCAAGGGAAGATGCAGCCGGGGGGAATAGGCATGAACGTCACCGTCGATGAGGCGCTGGCCCAGGCAGGCGCCGGACGCTTCCAGCGCCGGCTGCTGGGGATCTTCGGGTTGGTCTGGGCGGCCGACGCCATGCAGGTGGTGGCGGTCGGCTTCGCCGCGCCCTCGATCGCGGCAAGTTTCGGGCTGGACATGGCGACCGCGCTGCAAAGCGGGACGCTGTTCTTCCTGGGGATGTTCGTCGGCGCGGCGCTGTTCGGGCGGCTCGCCGACCGGATCGGGCGGCGCAACGTGCTGATCGTGACGGTGGCCTGCGACGCGGTCTTCGGGCTGGCCTCGGTCTTCTCGGCCGACTTCCAATGGCTGCTGGCCTTTCGCTTCCTGACCGGCATGGCCGTGGGCGGGACCCTGCCTGTCGATTACGCGATGATGGCCGAGTTCCTGCCGCCGAAGAACCGGGGCCGCTGGCTGGTCTGGCTGGAAGGATTCTGGGCGCTGGGCACGCTGGTCGTCGCGCTGACCGCATGGTTCGCCGCCAGCTACGCCATCGCCACGCCTTGGAAGCTGATCTATCTCGTCGCAGCCCTGCCCGCCTGCATCGGCATCTTCCTGCGCCTCTGGGTGCCGGAATCGCCCATGTATCTTCTTCGCCGCAACCGAGAGCCCGAGGCCCGCGCCATCGTCAACCGCATCCGCCTGGCGAACGGCGCGCCCGCGCTTGCGCCAAAGGCAAGGCTGGTCCTGCCGCCCGCCGCCCCTGCACCTGCGCGGGGGATCTTCGCCAAGGGGCTGGCGCGGACGACCGTTGCGGTGCTGGCAGTGTGGTTCCTCGTCTCGCTCAGCTACTATGGCGTCTTCGTCTGGCTGCCGGGCAAGCTTGCGACCGAAGGCTTCGGCTTCGTCCGGGGCTACGGCTTCCTCGTGATCCTCGCGCTGGCGCAACTGCCGGGATATGCGCTGGCCGCTTGGGGCGTGGAAAACTGGGGGAGGCAGAGGACGCTGCGGATCTTCCTTGTCCTGTCTGCATTGGGTTGCCTGCTTTTCGTCACCGCCTCGAACGGCGCGCTCGTCGCGGGCGCGCTGATGCTGATGAGCTTCGCGCTGCTGGGCACCTGGGGGGCGCTTTATGCCCTGACGCCCGAGATCTATCCGACCAACCTGCGGGCCACCGGCATGGGCACGGCCGGGGCGGTCGCCCGGCTGGGCGGACTGGCCGCACCCTCGCTGATGGCGGCGCTGGCGACGCGCGACTTCAACGCGATGATCGGGCTTTTCGCGGCGCTGCTGGTGCTTGCGGCGGTGCTGTCCTTCGGCATCGGGCGAGAAACGCGCGGCGCCTCGATCGCCTGACGCGGTGCCTGCGTCACGGCTGCACGGGTATTCGGGCCGGAAAGAAGCCTGCTCGCCTCAGGGGATCAGTGGATTTCTTTCTGGTTCAAATACCCATTGCGACAACGAAGCGGGCACGGCTTCGCCAATCATGGCTGGACGAAGACGCGCGAGGGGTGGACCTCTCCGCCTATGTAGCGCCCGATGGCGATGGCGCGGCCTTTGTGGCTGACCCAGACCTCGGTCCCGTAATCCGCCATGCCCAGCACCTGTCCCGGATTGCCGTTCCCCAGCCGCGCCGCGCCCTGGTCGGTCGCCCGCATCTCGGGCAGGTCCAGCGCCGTCTGGACCGGCCGTAGCGCTGCGTCGAGTTCCGCCTGCGCCGCGCGGTCCACCCGGTCGAAGGGGATCGCATCCGCCACGTCGAAAGGGCCTGACCACACCCGGCGCAGGGATTGCACATGGCCGAGGCAGCCCAGCGCCCGGCCAAGGTCGCGGGCGATGGCGCGGACATAGCCGCCCTTGCCGCAGACCAGATGCAGGTCGGCCCGGTCCTCGTGTGCCGCCGTCAGCGTCAGTTCCTCGACCCACAGCGGGCGGGCGGCCAGCGTGAACGCCTCGCCTTCGCGCGCGAGGTCATAGGCGCGGGCGCCGTCCACCTTGACGGCCGAGACGGCGGGGGGAACCTGCAGGATCTCGCCGCGGAAGGCGGGCAGGGCGGCCTGGATGGCCTCGGCCGAGGGCCGGGTGTCGGACCGGCGCAGCACCTCGCCCGAGGCGTCGTCGGTCGAGGTCTCGGCCCCCCAGGTCACCGTGAAGTCATAGGCCTTCAGCGCCTCGGTCAGGTAGGGGACGGTCTTCGTGGCCTCACCCAGCGCCACCGCCAGCAGCCCCGTCGCATCGGGGTCGAGCGTGCCCGCGTGCCCCGCCTTCTTCGCGTCCAGCGCCCAGCGCACCCGCCCCACCACGTCGGTCGAGCCGATCCCCGCGGGCTTGTCGATCAGCAGCCAGCCCGAAACGTCCCGTCCCTTCTTCCGCGCCATCCTCAGGACCCGCCCACATAACCGATGATCGGCCCCATCCGGCGGCCCCAGTCGGCGCGGCGGATACCGGGCGCGTAAAGCCGGCTGATCGAGCCGTCGAAATACAGCGCATTGCGCGCCCCAAGCTCGTCCCGGAAGAAGCGGGCGAACTGGTGGAATGTCACCGGCGCATCCGAGATCGCGAACCACGCCGTCCGCATGTCGCGTGAGACGCCGACGCCGTTGCGGATATAGCGGCTGTCGCTGTGGGGCAGGAAACGCGGGTGCAGTTCCCCGTCGATGACCAGCAGCGGGCCGGATTGCGTCGCCAGCCGGCATTGCGGCTGGACCTTTGCAAATCGGCGGCTTTCGATCACCTGGAAAGGCGCTTTTGCCCCGACGCAGAAGACTCCGTTCGGCAGCAGGCCGAAGTTCCCGTCTCCGCCAGCAGTGACGATGCGCCCGGCTTCCTCGGTATCGGATCGGAATAGCCCGACCGGCGCGTAATCGGGATGATACATCCCCGCGTTCATGGCGAAGCCCAGCACCTCGCCGGGCGTCAGCGTCCCGCGCACGGCGTTGAAATCGCCCAGCGGTCGCCCGTCCGGGGCGTTCAGCCACAACCGCAGCCCGTCCTGCCGGTCGGCGGTCACGGTGCAGAGGGAATAGCGCGTGCCCTCGAACGCGCGCGTCTCGCAGATGTCGGCCATGGCGGGCAGCGTCATCGCCACCAGCGCGCCGACCGCCAGCCCGAGCCGGCGCTTGAGCCTAGCGATCATCGTCCGCGTCGGTTCCTGCGTCGCGGGCAAGCTCCGCGCCCTCGTCCCAGTCCTCGTCGCCCTCGACATCGCGGCGCACCCGCTCATCTGCGAACAGGCGGCGGGTGTCGTCCATGCGGTCGAAGGTCTCGTCCAGGACAAAGCGCAGGTCGGGCGCATATTTCAGCGTCATGTCCTTGGCGACCAGGTGGCGCAGCTCGCGCGTGTTGCGGCGCAGCGCGGCCAGCGCCTCCTCGGCGCCGTGGCCGCCCAGCGGCAGGACATAGGCCGTCGCCACCTTGAGGTCGGGCGAGGTCCGCACCTCGCCCACCGTGATGGAATGCCGGTTCAGGTCGGGGTCATGCACGTCCCCGCGCAGCAGCACGTCCGACAGCGTGCGGCGGATCAGCTCGCCCACCCGCAACTGGCGCTGCGACGGGCCGGGACCATGGTTGAAGCGATTGGAAGCCATGCGCCCCATCTAGGGGGTCGCGGGCCGCCCCGCAACGGGCTAGACCGCCGGGGGCAGCAGGGGGACGCGATGGACGCGCAGAGCAAACCGGGGATCGTGGTCGCGGGCGTATCCGGCCGGATGGGACGGATGCTGGCTCAGGCGGTGCTGGAGTCGCCCGACTGCCGGTTGGCGGGGGCCTTGGAACGTGAGGGGCATGCGTGGGTCGGGCAGGACCTCGGCACCGCGATGGGCGGGGCGGCCTTGGGCGTGACCGTGACCGACGACGCGGTGGCGGCCATCGCGCAGGCGCAGGGGCTGCTGGACTTCACGTCCCCCGCGGCGACCGTGGGTTACGCGGAACTGGCCGCACAGGCGCGGGCGGTCCATGTGATCGGCACCACGGGGCTGTCCGAGGATGACCTGCGCCGCATCAGGGCTGCCGCGCGACATGCCCCGATCATCCGCGCGGGCAACATGAGCCTCGGCGTCAACCTGCTGGTCGGCCTGACCCGGCGCGTCGCGGCGGCGCTGGGCGAGGACTGGGACATCGAGATCGTCGAGGCCCACCACCGCCACAAGGTCGATGCGCCTTCGGGCACCGCCTTGATGCTGGGCGATGCCGCGGCCGAGGGGCGCGGCGCGACACTGGACGACCTGCGGGTGCCCGCGCGCGAGGGGATCACGGGCGCGCGGCACCCTGGCAGCATCGGTTTCTCGGCGATCCGCGGGGGCGACATCGTAGGCGAGCATGACGTGATCTTCGCCGCGCCAGGCGAGCGGGTGGTCCTGCGCCACATGGCGACCGACCGCGCGATCTTCGCCCGCGGCGCGCTGCGGGCGGCGCTGTGGGGTCAGGACAAGGGTCCGGGCGAATACGACATGGCCGACGTGTTGGGGCTTTAAGTCACGGCCGGGACATCGTCCGGCGAGACAGCTGCCAGACCGAATGATTTCGCGGAGTGCTGCGACGCAGCGCAAGATTCCCACAAATTTTCTGCATCAAGCCGAGTATCCTTGTGGCAACCGCGCGCGGGCGACCAAAGATCGGCAGCACATTTCCGCCGATCCGCATGATCCTTCCGCAAATGTCGTTTGGGGAAGGTCGAAGTATGAAGATCGTCGTTCTGGGCGCCGGCGTCATCGGGGTGACGAGCGCGTGGTATCTGGCTCGCGCAGGCCATCAGGTCACGGTCGTTGACCGCCAGCCCGCGGCAGCCATGGAAACCTCCTTCGCCAATGCGGGCGAGATCTCGCCCGGCTATTCGACTCCCTGGGCCGCGCCGGGCATCCCGCAGAAGGCGCTGCGCTGGATGTTCCAGCGCCACGCGCCGCTGGTCCTGCACGCATCCGCCGACCCGGCGCGGGCGGGCTGGATGGCGAAGATGCTGCGGAACTGCACCGCCGACGCCTATGCGGTGAACAAGTCGAGGATGATGCGGATCGCCAACTATTCCCGCGACTGCCTCGGCGCCCTGCGCTCTGAAACCGGCATCCGTTACGACGAACGCACGCGCGGCACGCTGCAGGTCTTCCGCGACGCCTATCAGGTCAAGGCCGTGCAGAAGGACATCGAGGTCCTGCGCGCCGATGGCGTTCCCTTCGAGATGCTGGATGCCGAGGGCTGCGTGGCGGCTGAGCCGGGGCTGGCCTTCTCGCGCCACCTGCTCGCGGGCGGGCTGCGGCTGCCGAATGACGAGACCGGCGACTGCCATGTCTTCACCCAGACGCTCGCGGCGCTGGCTGAGGCCGAGGGGGTGCGGTTCCTTTACGGCACGGCCATCCACGGGCTGGAGGGGTCGTCCTCTCGCATCACGGCGGTTCGGACCTCGGCCGGGCGACTGGTGGCGGACGGCTTCGTGGTGGCGCTGGGCAGCTATTCGCCCGCGCTGGTCGCGCCTTTCGGGGTGAAGCTGCCGGTGCATCCGGTCAAGGGCTATTCGCTGACCCTGCCCATCGTGGACGAGGCCCGCGCGCCCGTTTCCACCGTCATGGATGAAACCTACAAGGTCGCCATCACCCGCCTCGGCGACCGCATCCGTGTCGGGGGCCTGGCGGAACTCGCGGGCTTCGACCTGTCGCTGTCGCCGCGGAGGCGGGCGACGCTGGCGAAATCGGTGGGCGAGTTGTTCGGCGGCGCGGGCGATCTGGACCGGGCGAGCTTCTGGACCGGGCTGCGGCCGATGACACCCGACGGGACGCCCATCGTCGGTGCAAGCCCCATCGGCAACCTGTGGCTGAACACCGGCCACGGGACGCTGGGCTGGACCATGGCCGCCGGCTCGGGCCGGGTTCTGGCCGACCTGATCAGCGGCCGCACCCCCGAGATCAAGAGCGACGATCTTGGCTACGCCCGCTACCAGCGCCGCAAGCCGCGGGTTCCGGTGGGCACCCCGCAAGCGGCCTGAGGTCAGAAATCGACCGCGAGGCCCTTGCGTTCGTAATCGCCGTAGCGGACCGGTTCCGGCCCGTCGCGGCCGCCCAGTTCCGGCGGCAGATCCAGCGGCGCGGCGTTGCGGCGGCGCTCCCCGGCCTCGGCCAGCGCGCGGCGGGCTTCTGGCGGCAGATGCGCCCAGTCGGGGCGGTCCTCGGGCGGGACGGAGGGATCGGCAGGCTCGGTCATGGATAACCCCGCGCGGATTGGCTAGTGCTGTCCTTCACCTAGGGACCGCGGGGACGATGGACAAGCGAGACGAGCAGCCGAAACCCGGCCCCGAGGCGCGGCCTGTCCGAAAGCAGAGGCCGGTTCCGGCCGAAACGCCGCAGGGGGCGCCGCCCCCGCCGCCTTCGCGTGACCGGGGCCACACCCCCGACCACCCCCCGGGATATTTGGACAAAGAAGAAAGAACCAAGGCGTCGTCCGGGGCAAAGGTCGCACGAAAGCGGCCGGGCAAGGAGGGCGGGCGGCCCGGCAAGCGGGGACAATCCGCCGGAGAGACCGCGCGTCCCGAGCGCACGGCTGGTCCTCATCCGGCGCGCTCCGGGGCGCTGCGGCTTCTGGCGGCGGTGCGCGAGGGCGCGACGCTGGCCGAGGCCGAGGGGTCCTTGCACGACCTGTCTCCGCCCGAACGCGCCCGTGCGCGCAGGCTCGCCGCTGCCACCCTGCGTCATCGCAGCCGGACCGAGGCGGTGCTGGCGCCGCTGCTGGCCCGCCGCCCGCGTCCCGAAACCCTGGACCTGTTGCAGTTGGCCGTGACCGAGATGCTGGGCGAGGGCGAGGCCCCGCATGGCGCCGTCAACGCTGCCGTGGCGCTGGCGCGGGCGGGCGGGCCCAAGGCCAAGGCGGCGGCGGGGATGGTCAACGCCGTCCTGCGCCGGGCGGCCGAGGGGCAGGCGGTCTGGGATGCGGCGTCCCCGCCGCGCTTGCCGGACTGGCTGCGCAGCCCTGTCGCCGCGCGCTGGGGCGAGGCCGCGGCGCTGGCCATCGAGGCCGCGCATGAGCGGGGCCCGCCCTTGGACCTGACTCCGCACGGACCCACGCCCGGAGAGGTGCTGCCGACCGGCAGCCATCGCCTGCCCGGCGGAACGCAGGTCACGGCGCTGCCGGGTTATGCCGAGGGCCACTGGTGGGTGCAGGACGCCGCCGCCGCCCTGCCGGTGCGGCTGCTTGCGCCGCAGGCAGGCGAAACGATTGCCGACTTATGCGCCGCGCCGGGCGGCAAGACGATGCAGCTTGCGGCGGCGGGTGCGCGCGTCACCGCCATCGACCTGTCGCCGCAACGGCTGGCGCGCGTGGCCGAGAACCTCGTCCGCGTCGGGCTTCCCGCCGACATCGTGGCCGCCGACGCGCTGGACTGGCGGCCGCCTGCGCCGCTGGATGCGGTGCTGCTGGACGCGCCCTGTTCCGCCACGGGCACGATCCGCCGCCACCCCGAACTGCCGCTGATCCGCGACGGGGCGATGATTCCTGATCTCGTGCGGCTGCAAGCACGGCTGATCGACCATGCGCTTTCGCTGCTCAAGCCCGGCGGGCGGCTGGTCTATGCGGTCTGCTCGCTGCACCCGGCCGAGGGCGAGGCGCAACTGGACGCGGCGCTGGCCCGCCATCCGGGACTGCGGGTCGAGCCGCCGCATCCTGCGCAATGGGATGCGGACTGGATCACCGAGGCGGGGGCCATCCGCACCCGCCCCGACCATTGGCCGGACCTTGGCGGCCTGGACGGGTTCTTCATCGTGCGGCTGATCGCACCCTGACCGTTGCGGCAGACTTCGCTTGCTGGCCTCCACGGAGCCACCACGATATCTTTCTCTTTTGCCTAAATATCCTCCGGGGGTGCGGGGGTGGAAAACCCCCGCTCCGGTGGTGACGCCAAGGCAGCGCCGGTCAACTCCACCCGACCTCGGACAGAAAAATATACCCCGCCCCGTAGATCGTCTTGATCAGGCGCGGGTTCTTGGGGTCCTCGCCCAGCTTGGTCCGCAGGCGCGAGATCCGCACGTCCATCGCCCGGTCGAAGCTGTCGCCCGCTGTCCCGCCCAGCGACTCCAGCATCTGCGTCCGGCTGATCAGCCGGCGCGGGCTGTCAAGGAACATTCGCAGCATCTCGGCCTCGGCGTGGCTCAGCGGCGTTTCCACCCCGTCGGGGCCGGTCAGCAGGTAGCGGTCGAAATCCGCGCTCCAGCCCGAAAAGCGGGCAGTCTGGCCGCTCCGCGCCGCCTCACGCGCGGGCTTGCGCAGGCGGGCGCGGATGCGGGCTACCACCACGGCCGGGTCGGAGGGCGTGATCACCAAGTAGTCCGCGCCAAGCGCCACCCCCGTCACCCGGTCCTGCACCTGCGCGCGGCCCGAGATGATGATGATCGCCGCGCCCGATTGAGTCGCCAGCCGGTGGACCAGCGCCAGCCCGTCACGGTCGGGCAGCCCGAGGTCGATCAGGCAGGCGTCGGGGGTCATCCGGCGCAGGGCGGCCTCGAACTCGGTCGCGCGGCCGAAACTGGCGGTGCGGAAGCCCGCCTCCTCCAGCGCGTCGGCCAGCAGGCGGCGGATGTCGGGCTCGTCGTCGAGGATGGCGATCAGCGGCGGGTCACTTGTCATCGGGCAGGCCTGCGAAAAGGGCGTTCAGCGACGCGGCGTCGAAGGGCTTGGTCAGCACGGGATGGGACAGCCCCTGCCGCTCGGGGTCGTCGGGGGGCCGCGCAGTCATCAGGATCAGCGGCGGGCCCAGCGCGCCGAGGTCCGCGCCCGAGCCGTCGCCCAACTGCAGGTCCGACAGGATCACCGACAGGCCGGGCAGGTCGGCCAGCGACCGCGCCTCGGAGAGCGAGCCGGCCTCGATCACCTGCTGGCCCATGCCGGTCAGCATCTCGCGCAGGGTTTCGCGGATCAGGTCGTCGTCGTCCACCAGCAGGACCAGCCGCCGGGCGACCCGCTGGAAGGGCAGGCGCAGCCGCACGCGCGCGCCGCCGCTCGGCGCATTGTCCAACCGCAGCGTCCCGCCCGCCAGCTTGGTCTGGTCATAGACCATCGGCAGGCCGAGGCCGGAGCCCTGGCCGGGCTTGGTGGTGAAGAAGGGCTCGGTCGCGCGGCCCAGCGCCTCGGGCGCAAAGCCGGGGCCGCTGTCGGTGACGGTCAGTTCCAGCCAGCGGCCGCGGACGCGGGCGGACAGGCGGATCGCGCCATGGGTGCTGCCCGACCCTACGCCGGTGCCCGAGATCGCGTCCCGGGCGTTCAGGATCAGGTTCAGCAGCGAATCCTGCAGCGAGCCGGGGTCCAGCAGCACCGCCCCTTCGGGCAGCTCGCAGTCCAGTTCCAGCGTCACCCCCCGCCCCAGCGACGGCCGCGCCATGGCCGCAAGCTGGTCCAGCAGGGCGGGCAGGTCCACCGGCTCGGGGGTCAGCCGGCGCGGCCCGGTGATCGTGGCGATCCGGTCCAGAAGCGCCGCGCCGCGGCGGGCGGCGGCCAGCGTTCCCGCCACGTCCGCCGCCGCCTCGGCCGGCAGGGCCAGCCGCGCCAGCCGCCCCTGCAGCCCGAGGATGATCGTCAGCAGGTTGCCGAAGTCATGCGCGAGGCCCGAGGTCATCTGCGCCGCCAACTCGCGCCGCGCGGCATGGGTCAGGGCCTCGCGCGTGTTCACCTCGGCGGTGACGTCGGTGGACAGGACATAGGCGCCCGCGCCTTGGGGATCAGGGGTCAGGGCCACGCGGATGCGGCGGCCCGATTCGGCGTGCGTGACCTCGATCACCTGCGGCTCGCCCGCAAGCGCCCGGTCGAGCGCGGGGCGGATGCGCTCGAAGGTCTCGCCCAGCACCTCGGCCGCCGTGCAGCCGACGATGTCGCGGGCGGCGCCGGGGAAGACCGCGCCGAGCTGCTGGTTGGAAAAGGTGTAGCGCCCTTCCGCATCCACATGGGCGATATGGGCCGGGACCATCGCCGTGACCTGCCGGGTGCGGGCCTCGGCCTCGGTCAGGACCCGCTTGGCTTCTTCCAGCGCGGCGTTCGTCGCGGCAAGCTGGCGGTTCGCGGCCGACAGCCGCTCGGCATGGCTGAGAAGCTGGCCCGACAGTTCCTCGGACCGCGCCCGCAGCAGCGATTCGGTGCGCTTGATGTCGGTGATGTCGGTGTAGACGGCGATCCAGCCGCCCTGCGCGAGCGGCGCGCCCTCGACAGAAACGGTGCGGCCATCGGGGCGGGTACGTTCCAGATAGTGGGGCTGGAAGGTGCGGGCCTGATCGACGCGCATCCGCACGGCCGCCTCGGAGTCGGCCTGGCCCCCGTATTCGCCGCGGGCGACGAGATAGGCGATGGTATCCTGAAACCCCGCGCCGGGCTGGACCAGGCGGTCGGGCAGGTCGAACATCCGCTGGTATTGCCGGTTCGACAGCGCCAGCCGCAGATCGGCGTCGAAGATGGAAATTGCCTGCTGAATCAGGTTCAGCCCGGATTGCGTCAGTTCGTCGTGGCTGTCCGGCGGCGTCATCCGTCCATGGCTAGCACCGGATCTCTCTTCGCGGAAGCCGGTAACAATTCGTAAGGATCGGGAAAAACTCGGGCAAGATTCGCGGGCCAGACAGGACGGGCAGGCGGCAAGAGGGGTTCCGCCGGCAGCGGCCATCGCCGCGGGGGAGTGAGGATGAAGCCAGTCGCAGCCGCCGACGCGAGCCTGCGGTCGATTCCTGCGCTGTTGGCGCGGAATGCCGCATCGCTGGGCAACCGGCCCGCCTATCGGGAAAAGGAATTCGGCATCTGGCAATGCTGGACCTGGGCCGAGGCGCAGGAGGAGATCCGCGCCCTTGCCATGGGCTTCCTTGCGCTGGGGCTGAACCGCGGCGACCATGTGGCGATCATCGGCCGAAACCGTCCCGCGCATTACTGGTCGATGGTGGCCGCGCAGATGTGCGGCGCGATTCCCGTGCCTCTGTATCAGGACGCGGTCGCCTCCGAGATGGCCTATGTGCTGGGCCATTCCCACGCCCGCTTCGTCGTCTGCGGCGACCAGGAGCAGGTGGACAAGGTGATCGAGGCCGAGGGCGAGGCCCATACGGTCGAGCAGATCATCTACACCGACAAGCGGGGCATGCGGAAATACGACCATTCCCGCATGAACTGGCTTGACGATGTGCAGGCCGAAGGACGCGTGGCGCATCAGCGCTTCAGCGCCGAACTGGACGCCCGCATCGCGGAACTGGACTACGACAGCACCTGCGTGATGCTGTATACCTCGGGGACCACCGGCAAGCCCAAGGGCGTGGTGCTGTCCAACCGCAACGTGATCGAGACGGCGCGCAATTCGTCCGAGTTCGACGGGCTGAAGGCCTCCGAGGAGGTGCTGGCCTATCTGCCGATGGCCTGGGTCGGGGACTTCATCTTCTCGATAGGCCAAGCCTACTGGACCGGCTTCTGCGTGAACTGCCCCGAAGGGCCGCATACGATGATGACCGACCTGCGCGAGATCGGGCCGACCTATTTCTTCGCGCCCCCCCGCGTCTTCGAGGGGCAGCTGACCAGCGTCATGATCCGCATGGAGGACGCGGGCCGGATCAAGAAGTGGCTGTTCGACCATTACATGCGGCTGGCCCGCCGCGTCGGCACGGCCCTGACGGATGGGCGGCCTGTCGGCACGCTGGACCGGCTGCGCTATGGGCTGGGGAACCTGCTGGTCTACGGCCCGCTCAAGAACACGCTGGGCTATTCGCGCATCCGGGTGGGCTATACGGCGGGCGAGGCGATCGGGCCGGAAATCTTCGATTTCTACCGCTCGCTGGGGATCAACCTCAAGCAGCTCTACGGCCAGACCGAGGCCACGGTCTTCATCACCCAGCAGCCGGACGGGCAGGTGCGGGCCGACACCGTGGGCGTGCCCTCGCCCGGCGTGGAACTGAAGATCGCCGACAACGGCGAGGTCTTCTACCGCTCGCCCGGCACCTTCGTGGAATATTACCAGAATCCCGAATCCACCGCCTCGACCAAGGACCGCGAGGGCTGGGTGGCCACCGGCGACGCGGGCTTCTTCGAGCAAGGCTCGGGCCACCTGCGGATCATCGACCGGGCCAAGGACGTGGGGCGGATGGCCGACGGCTCGCTGTTCGCGCCCAAGTATGTGGAAAACAAGCTCAAGTTCTACCCGAACATCCTCGAGGCCGTGGTGCTGGGGAACGGGCGCGACTATTGCACCGCCTTCATCAACATCGACCTGACGGCAGTCGGCAACTGGGCGGAACGCAACAACATCGCCTATGCGAGCTACCAGGAACTTGCCGGGCACCCGCAGGTCTACGAGACGATCCGCAGGCACGTCGAGGAAGTGAACGCCTCGGTCGCGCAGGACCCGATGCTGTCGGGCTGCCAGATCCACCGCTTCCTGATCCTGCACAAGGAACTGGACGCCGACGATGGCGAAATGACCCGCACCCGCAAGGTCAAGCGCGGCGTGATCGCCGAGAAATACGCCGACCTGATCGCCGCGCTCTATGACGGGCGCAGCTCGGTCTATACCGAGACCGAGGTCACCTATGAGGACGGCCGCAAGGGCAAGCTGAAAGCCACGCTGCGGATCGAGGACGTCCGCACCACCCCCACGCCCGCGCAGAGGATGGCCGCCGAATGAGCCCGACCTCCCCGACGATCCTGTCCGAACTCGCGCCGCCCCCCGCCGCGCCCGTGCCCAGCGCCGAGGGCTACATCACCGCCGATGGCCGCAGGATCGGCGGCGTGCTGATGGACCTGCGCCGCATCACCCTGCGCTTCGGCGGGGTGACGGCGATCAAGGACATCAGCTTCGACATCCGCGAGGGCGAGATCCGCGCCATCATCGGCCCGAACGGCGCCGGCAAGTCCTCGATGATGAACGTCATGTCGGGCTTCTACGTCCCGCAGGAAGGCGAGGTCTGGTTCAAGGGCGCGCGCCGTCCGCAGATGCGACCCTATCAGGTGGCGCGGCAGGGGCTGGCGCGGACCTTCCAGAACATCGCCCTTTTCGACGGGATGTCGGTCCTGGACAACATCATGACCGGGCGGCTGACGATGATGAAATCGTCGCTGCTGGAACAGGCGCTCTGGTGGGGCCGCGCCGAGGCCGAGGAAACCCGCCACCGCAGCCAGGTCGAGAAGATCATTGATTTCCTTGAGATTCAGAACATCCGCAAGACTCCGGTCGGGCGGCTGCCCTATGGCCTGAAGAAGCGGGTCGAACTCGCCCGCGCGCTGGCGGCGGAACCGAAGCTCCTGATGCTGGACGAGCCGATGGCCGGCATGAACGTCGAGGAGAAGGAGGACATGAGCCGCTTCATCCTCGACGTGAACGACGAGTTCGGCACCACCATCGCGCTGATCGAGCATGACATGGGCGTGGTCATGGACCTCTCCGACCGGGTGGTGGTCATGGACTACGGCCGCAAGATCGGGGACGGCACCCCCGACGAGGTCCGCAACAACCAGGAAGTCATCGACGCCTACCTGGGGGTGGCCCATGACTGAAAACGCGCCGCACACACCATGCACAACTAATGCACGGTCGATGCACAACCCATGCAGACGCAACCGCGCCCGGAGGGCCTGCTGATGGAACAGCTTCTCTACGCCTCCGAGGTCCTGGTGAACGGCCTCATGGCCGGGGTCATGTACTCGCTGGTGGCGCTGGGCTTCGTCCTGATCTTCAAGGCCTCGGGCGTCTTCAACTACGCACAGGGGGTGCTGGCGCTGTTCGCCGCCCTTACGCTGGTCGGCATCCAGCAGGGACAGATCCCCTTCGCCCATCTCATCAACGCGATGACGGGCACGCACCTGTCCTCCTTCGGCTGGACGGTGCCCTCGCTGCTGGCGATCCTGCTGACGGCGCTGGTGATGGTGGGCCTCGCCATCCTGATCGAGACCTTGGTGCTCAAGCATCTCGTCGGGCAGGAGCCGATCATCATGTTCATGGCGACGATCGGGCTGGCCTATTTCCTCGAAGGGCTCGGCGACATCATGTGGGGCGCCGACGTCAAGACGCTGGACGTGGGGCTGCCGCAAGGGATTTCCGACACGGCCGAGGCATGGACGGCGGCGCTGACGGGCTACGGCTTCTTCATCGACCGGCTGGACATCTGGGCCACGATCATCGCG
This sequence comes from Paracoccus sp. (in: a-proteobacteria), assembly GCF_030536915.1. Taxonomy (GTDB): domain Bacteria; phylum Pseudomonadota; class Alphaproteobacteria; order Rhodobacterales; family Rhodobacteraceae; genus Paracoccus. Next base: position 3,232 of record NZ_JAUNPC010000001.1, on the reverse strand, counting down.
GCGCTGCTGGTTGCGGCGCTGGTGGCCTTCAGCCAGTACACCAAGCAGGGCCGCGCCATGCGGGCGGTCGCGGACGACCACCAGGCGGCGCTGTCGGTCGGCATCTCGCTGCGCTTCATCTGGGTGATGGTCTGGTCGATCGCGGGCTTCGTGGCGCTGGTCGCGGGGATCATGTGGGGCACCAAGTCGGGGGTGCAGTTCTCGCTCTCGCTCATTGCGCTCAAGGCCCTGCCGGTGCTGATGCTGGGCGGCTTCACCTCGATCCCCGGCGCCATCGTCGGCGGCCTCATCATCGGCGTGGGCGAGAAGCTGTTCGAGTTCTACATCGGCCCCCTGGTCGGCGGCGCGACGGAAAGCTGGTTCGCCTATGTGCTGGCGCTGATCTTCCTCGTCTTCCGCCCGCAGGGCCTGTTCGGCGAACGGATCATCGAGCGTGTGTGACGCCCCCTGCTCCATCTTCTTCGTGAAAATATCCTCGGGGCTGCCGAGCGCCCGGAAAACAGTCCAGTGGACTGTTTTCAGCGAGGCAGGGGCCGGCAGGCCCGAGTGGGGGTGGAAAACCCCCGGTGCGACCGTGACGAAAGGACTGACCGATGCTTTATCGTGAAGCCGGCGACTTCAAGACCAGCTACCGGGACGACAGCCAGACCTTTCCGCTGAAGCTCGACCGGATGGGCTACTGGGTCACGCTGGCGGTGGCCTTCGGGGTGATCCCCTTTGTCATCACCGACTACTGGGCCAACGCGGTGCTCGTGCCCTTCCTGATCTACGCCATCGCGGCGCTGGGGCTGAACATCCTCGTGGGCTTCGGCGGTCAGGTGAGCCTCGGGACCGGGGGCTTCATGGCGGTGGGCGCCTATGCGACCTACAAGCTGACGACCGCCTTCCCCGAGATCAGCCTGCTGATCCACATCCTGCTCGCAGGCGGGATCACCGCCGCTGTGGGCGTGTTCTTCGGCCTGCCGTCCCTGCGGATCAAGGGCTTCTACCTTGCCGTTGCGACGCTGGCCGCGCAGTTCTTCCTTGTCTGGCTCTTCAACAAGGTGCCGTGGTTCTACAACTACTCGGCCTCGGGACAGATCACCGCGCCGGAACGCACCTTCCTGGGCTATGTCATCAGCGGCCCGGCGACCTCGGCCTCGGCGAAATACCTTGTCTGCCTCGTCTTCGCGGTGGGGCTGGCCTGGGTGGCGCGGAACCTGACGCGCGGCACGGCGGGGCGCAAGTGGATGGCGATCCGCGACATGGACATCGCGGCCGAGATCATCGGGGTGAACCCCCTGACCGCCAAGATGAGCGCCTTCGCCGTCTCGTCCTTCTTCATCGGCGTCGCAGGCGCGCTGCTGTTCTCGATCTATCTCGGCGCGGCCGAGGCCAGCGAGACCTTCGGGATCACCAAGTCCTTCCTCGTGCTGTTCATGGTCATCATCGGCGGCCTGGGTTCGATCTTCGGCAGCTTCGCCGGCGCGGCCTTCCTGGTGGTCCTGCCGGTCTTCCTGAAAAACGTGCTGGTGGGCGCCTTCGGCTGGCCCACGGACCTTGCCGCCCATATCGAACTGATGATCGTGGGCGCGCTGATCGTCTTCTTCCTGATTGTCGAGCCGCATGGCCTTGCCCAGCTTTGGCGGCTGACCAAGGAAAAGCTGCGGCTCTGGCCGTTCCCGCATTAACCCGAACCGGGCCTTAACCCGGCGCAACACTGAACCTTCTGGGAGGAACCTGATGAAACTTCGCTTCGCTGCCGCCGTTGCTGCCGCCATGATGGCCGCCGCGCCCGCCATGGCCGATCTGACCGTGCCGAACCTGAGCTACCGCACCGGCCCTTACGGCGCGAACGGCAACCAGTATGCCGACGGCTTCAACGACTATTTCACCCTGCTGAACGAGCGCGACGGCGGCATCGGCGGCCAGCGCGTCCTGACGCCGGAATGCGAGACCGCCTACAACACCGAGAAGGGGGTCGAGTGCTATGAATCGACCAAGGGCAACAATGCGCTGGTCTACAACCCCTTCTCGACCGGCATCACCTACCAGTTGATCCCCAAGGTCGCGGCGGACGGCATCCCGATGGTGACGCCGGGCTACGGGCGCACCTCGGCCAAGGACGGCAGCGTGTTCCAGTGGGTCTTCAACCCGCCGGCGAACTACTGGGATGGCGCCTCGGTCATCGTCAAGCACCTGCTGGACGTGAACGGCGGCGACCTGAACGGCAAGACCATCGCGCTGGTGTATCACAACTCGGCCTTCGGGAAGGAGCCGATCCGCACGCTGGAGGAACTGTCGAAGAAGCACGGCTTCACCCTGACCCAGATCCCCGTCGATCCCCCGGGGCAGGAGCAGAAGTCGCAGTGGCTGCAGATCCGCCGCGAAAAGCCGGACCATGTGATCCTGTATGGCTGGGGCGTGATGAACCAGGCGGCGATCCAGGAGGCCGCCAACATCCGCTATCCGATGGAGAACATGGTCGGCATCTGGTGGGCCGGGGGCGAGGTGGACGTGGAACCCGCGGGCGCCGCCGCCAACGGCTACAAGTCGGCGACCTTCAACGGGGTGGGGATGGACTATCCCTTCTACGACGACCTCAAGACCCATGTGCTGGACACGGGCAAGGCCTCGGGCGGCGGCGCCCATGTCGGCAAGGCCATGTATTCGCGCGGCATGTATGCCGCGCTGGTGGTCGCCGAGGGCATCCGCAAGGCGCAGGAACTGGCCGGGACGGCCGAGATCACTGCCGCGCAGATGCGCGACGGACTTGAGGCGCTGGAGATCACCGAGGCGCGGATGGCGGAACTGGGCCTGCCCGGCTTCGGCCAGCCCTTCCAGCTATCCTGCCAGAACCACGGCGGCGCGGGCATGGGGATGATCCAGCAGTGGGACGCCTCGGCCAAGCAGTGGAAGCTGATCACCGACTTCATCCAGCCGGACGAGGAGGTGCTGCAGCCGCTGATCACGGCCGATGCCCAGGCCTTCGCGGCCGAGAACAGCATCCAGCCGCGCTGCAACTGACGCCATCGCCCCGGCGGTCCTTGCCGCCGGGGCATCATCCCCAAGGAACCCGAGCCCATGCTGGACGCCGTTGCCACCGCACCCGTGACCCCCGCCCTCGCGGGCGAGGCGCTGCTTGAGGTCAACAACATCGAGGTCATTTACAACCACGTCATCCTTGTCCTGAAGGGCGTCAGCCTGTCGGTCCCCAAGGGCTCGATCACGGCGCTGCTGGGCGGAAACGGCG
>NZ_JAUNPC010000023.1:3696-40110 GCF_030536915.1 Paracoccus sp. (in: a-proteobacteria) | reverse complement strand
AGGACCTCTATGACCTGCCGCCCGAGGAACTGGCCGAGATCCCGACCGTCTGCGGCAGCTTGCGCGAGGCGCTGGAGGAGCTGGAGAAGGACATGGACTTCCTGCTGGCGGGCGACGTCTTCACCCGCGACCAGCTTGAAAGCTACATCCGGCTCAAGTGGGAAGAGGTCTATGCCTTCGAGCACACCCCCCACCCCATCGAATACGCGATGTATTACAGCTGCTGATCCCACGCGGATCGGCTGCAAAGGGTGCCCCTCGCGGGCGCCCTTTTCCGTTGCCCGGCGCCCTTCTCAACAAACTTCAGCGGAACAGCCCCGCCCCCGCCGCCGTTCGGCTGGCGCAACAGTTGGAGGCTTTCATGCGCGCGATCACCTATCAGGGCACCGGCAAGGTCCAGGTGGACAACGTGGACGACCCGACCATCGAGGACCAGGGCGACATCGTCCTCAAGGTCACCTCGACCGCCATCTGCGGGTCCGACCTGCATCTCTACGACGGCTTCATCCCCGAGATGCGGAAAGGCGACGTCCTCGGCCACGAGTTCATGGGCGAGATCGTCGCCGTGGGTTCCGGCGTGACCAGGTTCAAGCAGGGCGACCGTGTGCTGGTGCCCTTCAACATCGCCTGCGGCAAATGCGACTTCTGCCGCGTCGATGCCTTCTCGCTCTGCGACAACACCAACCCGGACCACGAGAAGGTCGAGCCGCTCTATGGTCAGTCGCCCGGGGGGATGTTCGGCTATTCGCACCTGTTCGGCGGCTATGCCGGGGGTCAGGCGGAATATGTGCGCGTGCCCCATGCCGACGTGGGGCTGGTCGCGGTCCCCGAAAGCCTGCCCGACGAGAAGGTGCTGTTCCTGACCGACATCTTCCCGACCGGCTATCAGGCGGTGGAACAGGTCGGCACTGGCCCCGGCGACATGGTCGCGGTCTGGGGCGCAGGCCCCGTAGGGCAGTTCGCCATCCGCTCGGCCTTCCTGCTGGGCGCCGAGCGGGTCTTTGCGCTCGATTTTGAGGAAGGGCGGCTGGAGCTTGCCCGGCAGGCAGGGGCCGAGACGATCAACCTCTCGAAAGAGGACAGCTACGAGCGGCTGCTGGACCTGACCGGGGGCAAGCTGCCCAACCGCTGCATCGACGCGGTGGGGCTGGAAGCGCATGGCGCGTCCGTCATCGGCAACATCTACGACAAGGCCAAGACGGCGCTGATGATGGAAACCGACCGGCCGAACGCCCTGCGCGACGCGATCATGTGCTGCCGCAAGGGCGGCGCGGTCTCGATTCCTGGCGTTTACGCGGGCTTCGTCGACAAGTTCCCCATCGGCGCGGCCTTCGGCAAGGGACTGATGCTGCGCGGCGGCCAGACCCACACCCGCGCCTACATGGAGCGCCTGCTCAAGCGCATCGAGGCGGGCGAGATCGACCCCAGCACGATCATCAGCCATCGCGGCACGCTGGAGGACGGACCGGAGTTCTACAGGAACTTCCGCGACAACCGCTCCGAGTTCACCAAATGCGTGATGACGCCCTGATGGGCTGACCGGGGCCGGCCCGCGCGGCCGGCCCGATTCGGTTGCACTGGCGGCGCGGGGGGTTCTAAGAGGCGGGCGAGTTTTCACCCGGATGGAAGGCCCGCCATGATCCCCCGCTATTCCCGCCCCGAGATGGTGGCCATCTGGTCGCCCGAGACCAAGTTCCGCATCTGGTACGAGATCGAGGCCCATGCCTGCGACGCCCAGGCCGATCTGGGCGTGATCCCGCGCGAGAATGCCGAAGCCGTCTGGAGGGCGAAGGACGTCCAGTTCGACGTGGCCCGCATCGACGAGATCGAGGCGGTGACCAAGCACGACGTCATCGCCTTCCTGACGCATCTGGCGGAACACATCGGCGCCGATGAGGCCCGCTTCGTCCACCAGGGCATGACCAGTTCGGACGTGCTGGACACCACGCTGAACGTCCAGCTTGTCCGCGCCGCCGACATCCTGCTGGCCGACATGGACCGGGTGCTCGCCGCGCTGAAGACCCGCGCCTTCGAGCACAAGGATACCGTCCGCATCGGCCGCAGCCACGGCATCCATGCCGAGCCCACGACGATGGGCCTGACCTTCGCCCGCTTCTACGCGGAAATGGCGCGCGGCCGCGAGCGGCTGGAACGCGCCCGCGAGGAGGTCGCGACCGGCGCGATCTCGGGCGCCGTCGGCACCTTCGCCAACATCGACCCGGCGATCGAGGAACATGTCTGCGCCAAGATGGGACTGCGCCCCGAGCCGATCTCGACGCAGGTGATCCCCCGCGACCGCCACGCGATGTTCTTCGCCACGCTGGGCGTCATCGCCAGTTCCATCGAGAACATCGCCATCGAGATCCGCCACATGCAGCGGACCGAGGTGCTTGAGGCCGAGGAATATTTCTCGCCGGGCCAGAAGGGCTCGTCCGCAATGCCTCACAAGCGCAACCCGGTGCTGACCGAGAACCTGACAGGGCTGGCGCGCCTTGTCCGCATGGCCGTGATCCCGGCGATGGAGAACGTGGCGCTGTGGCACGAACGCGACATCAGCCATTCCTCGGTCGAACGCGCCATCGGGCCGGATGCGACGATCACGCTGGATTTCGCGCTGAACCGGCTTGCGGGGGTGATCGAGAAGCTGGTGATCTACCCCGAGAACATGCTGAAGAACATGAACAAGTTCAAAGGGCTTGTCATGTCCCAGCGCGTGCTGCTGGCGCTGACGCAGGCGGGCGTATCGCGCGAGGACGCCTACCGCCTGGTCCAGCGCAACGCCATGAAGGTCTGGGAACAGGGCGCCGACTTCCGCGAGGAACTGCTGGCCGACCCCGAGGTGACGGCAGCCCTGTCGCCTGCCGCCATCGAGGAAAAGTTCGACCTCGGCTATCACACCAAGCACGTGGACACGATCTTCCGCCGGGTCTTCGGGGCGGCGTGAAGCCGTTAACCTGAGGTTAAGGCCCGTCTGCGAGACTGCCCCCGAGGTCTGATTCACGGGGGCGGACATGCTGAGGGCAGTGCCGGGGCTTTCGCCCCGGCAGAAGGCGGCGGTGGTGGTCCGGGTGATGCTCGCGGACGGGGCGGATCTCGACCTGTCCCGCTTGCCCCCCGAGTTGCAGGCGGCGCTGGCGCAGGAAATGGCGGGGATGGAGCTTGTCGACCGCGACACCTGCGACCGGGTGATCGCCGAGTTCTGCGACCAGTTGGAAGCGGTGGGCGTGACCTTCCCCGGGTCCATCGACGGCACGCTCGATATCATCGGCGCGCATCTGTCGGCCGACACCAACAGCCGGCTGCGGCGGATCGCGGCGCTGAACGGCTCGGCCGACCCTTGGGACCGGATCGCGGTGCTGCCGCCCGCGCAGCTTGCGGAACTCGCGCGGACCGAGGCCGTCGAGGTCGCGGCGGTGATGTTCACCCGCCTGCCCATCGCCCGCGCGTCCGAGGTCTTCGGGCTGCTCGACCCCGCGCTTGCCCGCCAGATCGCCTATGCGATGTCGCTGACCGCCGGGATCGAGGCGCCCGCGCTGCGGCGGATCGGGCTTGCGCTGATGCGCGCCGTGGACGCCCTGCCCCGGCCCGCAATCGAGGGGCTGCCGGTCGAAAAGGTCGGCGCGATCCTCAACTTCGCGCCTGCGCCGACGCGGGACGCGGTGCTGGCGGGACTGGACCAGGACGACGCCGATTTCGCGGGCCGCGTCCGCAGGACCATCTTCACCTGGGCCACCATCCCCCGCCGCATCGACCCCCGCGACATTCCCCGCGTCATCCGCGAGGTCGATGCCGCCACCATCGCCAAGGCCCTCGCCGGCGCCACCGGCGAGAATGCCGCAACGGTGGAGTTCCTGCTGTCCGGCCTCAGCACCCGGCTGGCCGACAGCATGCGGGAGGAGATGGAAGGCGAGGGCAAGGTCACGACCCGCGACGCCGACGAGGCGATGAGCGCCGTCGTCGCCGCGATCCGGCGGATGGAACAGGCCGGAGAGCTGTTCCTGATCGTCGAGGAGGACGAGGACACCGGCGCGTGACGGCACCCGGCAGGGTGCGGAAGGGCGGTGCGCGGATCAGCCGCCGGCTTGCAGGGCAGCGGGCGGCCCGACTATGACGCGCGCAGGACGTGTTCGGGGGCAGAGCCATGACCAACAGCATTGCGCTGGTGCTTGCGCTGATCGTTGTCGGGTTCTTCGTTCTCGACACGGCGGTGCTGCACTGGAACCTGCCGCTGCTGGTCGGGCGGCAGATGCTGTCGCTGATCGAATGGGTCAGCTTCTGGCGCTGACCGGCCGCTTTCCCCGCCGGCGCGGGCCGCCGCCCCCTTCGACTGATTGCATTTCCCCGCAATCTTGGGCATTGCGTCCCCGCGCAGTCAGCGGTTGGAGGTATTCATGGCAGTCAAGGTAGCGATCAACGGCTTCGGCCGGATCGGTCGGAACGTGTTGCGGGCGATCATCGAGTCGGGCCGCACCGATATCGAGGTCGTGGCCATCAACGATCTGGGCCCTGTCGAAACGAACGCGCATCTGCTGCGCTACGATTCCGTCCATGGCCGCTTCCCGGCGCAGGTGACGACCACCGCGGACAGCATCGACGTGGGCCGCGGCCCGATCCGCGTCACCGCCGAGCGTGACCCGGCCAAGCTGCCGTGGCAGGACGTGGACGTGGCGCTGGAATGCACCGGCATCTTCACCGACGGCCAGAAGGCCGCGATCCACCTGCAGAACGGCTCGAAGCGCGTTCTGGTCTCGGCCCCCGTGTCGGGCGAATGGTCCACCGACCGCAAGCTCAAGACCATCGTCTATGGCGTGAACCACGACACGCTGGAAGCGGGCGACCACGTCGTCTCGAACGCTTCCTGCACCACGAACTGCCTTGCGCCCGTGGCCTATGTGCTGAACGAGGCGGTGGGCATCACCCGCGGCTTCATGACCACGATCCACAGCTATACCGGCGACCAGCCGACGCTGGACACGATGCACAAGGATCTTTACCGCGCCCGCGCCGCGGCGCTGTCGATGATCCCGACCTCGACCGGCGCGGCCAAGGCCGTCGGCCTCGTGCTGCCGGACCTCAAGGGCAAGCTGGACGGCGTGGCGATCCGGGTGCCGACACCCAACGTCTCGGTCGTGGACCTGACCTTCGAGGCCGCCCGCGACACCTCGGTCGAGGAAATCAACGCGGCGATCAAGTCGGCTGCCGACGGCAAGCTCAAGGGCGTGCTGGGCTATACCGAGGAGCCGCTGGTCTCGATCGACTTCAACCACAACCCCCATTCCTCGGTCTTCCACATGGACCAGACCAAGGTGATGGAAGGCAAGCTGGTCCGCATCCTGTCCTGGTACGACAACGAATGGGGCTTCTCGAACCGCATGTCGGACACGGCGGTGGCGATCGGCAAGCTGATCTGAGCCCCTGCGCCCCCTGAACGACGAAGGCCCGGCGATTGCCGGGCCTTTTCGCTGTCCGCCGCCTCAGCGCCGGGTGCCGAGCCGCTTGGCATTGGCCCGCGTCCGCCGCCCGTAGGGCTTCAGCGCCGCCGCGAGGATCTGGTCGGCACGCGCGCCCCGTGCGGCCGAGCGGAAGGCCGCGCCGAAGGATTCCCGCACCGCGTCGGTCTTTTCCGAGACCATCAGCGTGTTCTCGTTCTTGCCATGGGGCAGCAGGCCCAGCATCCCTGCGGTGCGCAGGGTCATGACGAACTGCGCCTCGATCCCCATCCGCATCATGTCGCCCCAGAGTTTCACCGAAGGCACAAGCGGGCCAAGCATCATGTTCATCAAAGAGATCCTTTCGAATTGATCTGCGTCATTGCTGCCGAAACTGAGGGACGATGGTCATACACGCCACTCAGCCTTTTGGACAGGGCACCGGACGGGCGCAGTCCGACCGCTGGCTAACGCGATATGGTTCGTTATAGATGCAGGTCATGAACAACTTATTGCGACTTCGCCGCCCCGACGACTGGCACCTGCACCTGCGCGACCATCAAATGCTGGCTGCGGTGGCCCCCTGGTCGGCCGATCTGGGGCGTGCGATCATCATGCCGAACCTTGTTCCGCCGATAGTTACGGGGTCCGAGGCGGCGGCCTATCGCGACCGCATCAGGGCCGCGCTGCCGGAAAACGCGACGTTGCGTCCGTTGATGACGCTTTACCTCACCGAGACCACCGATCCGGCCGATGTGGTGGCCGCGCAGGCGCAGGGAATCATCTCGGCGGTCAAGCTTTACCCGGCGGGCGCGACCACCAACTCGGCCAGCGGCGTGCGCGATTTCGACCGCGTGCGGCCCGTCTTCGAGGCTATGGCCGAGGCCGGCATCCCCCTTTGCGTCCATGGCGAGGTGACGGACCCCGCCGTGGACATCTTCGACCGCGAGGCTGTCTTCATCGACCGGGTGCTGGACCCGATCCGCCGCGCCACTCCCGGCCTTCGGGTGGTGATGGAGCATGTGACGACCCGCGACGGCGTGGACTACGTCCGCGCAGGCGGCGACATCGGCGCGACGATCACGACGCATCACCTCGTCATCAACCGCAACCACATCCTTTCGGGCGGCATCCGGCCGCATTACTACTGCCTGCCCGTCGCCAAGCGCGAATCGTACCGGCTGGCGCTGGTCGAGGCCGCGACCTCGGGCGACCCGCGCTTTTTCAGCGGCACCGACAGCGCGCCCCATCCCGACCGGGCCAAGGAAAGCGCCTGCGGTTGCGCGGGCTGCTTCACCGCGCCGAACTGGCTGTCGATCTGCGCCCATGTCTTCGAGGAAGCGGGCGCCTTGGACAAGCTGGAAGCCTTCACCAGCCTGAACGGTCCCGCATTCTACCGCCTGCCCCCGAACGATGACCATATCCGCCTTGTCCGCCGCGACGAACCTGCGATCTTCCCCGACCGCATCGAGGCGGGGGGCGAGACCGTGACCGTCTTCGACCCCGGCTTTCCCCTGTTCTGGCATATCGAGACCGACGCATGACCCTGACCTTCCCCACCCGCGAGGAGATCGCCCGCCTCTCGGCCCGGATGCTGCTGGAGATCGGGGCCGTGCATTTCTCGGCCGAGCCCTTCACCTATGCCTCGGGGCTGAAGGGGCCGACCTATATCGACTGCCGCAAGCTCATCTCATACCCCCGCATCCGGGGCACGCTGATGGATTTCATGGCGGCCACCGTCTGCCGCGACGCGGGCTTCGAGGCTTTCGACAACATCGCGGGCGGCGAGACGGCGGGCATCCCCTTCGCGGCGCTGGTCGCGGAACGGCTGGGCCTGCCCATGACCTATGTCCGCAAGAAGCCCAAGGGCTACGGCCGCAACGCCCGGATCGAGGGCGAGATGCGCGAAGGCCAGCGCGTGCTGCTGGTCGAGGACCTGACCACCGACGGCGGGTCCAAGCTGTCCTTTGTGGACGCCATCCGCGAGACGGGGGCGAGTTGCGCCCATACGGCGGTGATCTTCTACTACGGCATTTTCCCCGAGACGACGCGGCGTCTGACCGACCATGGTGTAATGCTGCATCACCTGTGCACCTGGTGGGACGTGCTGGCCGAGGCCAGGGAACAGGGGTCTTTCGACGCCGCAACCCTTTCGGAAGTCGAGGCTTTCCTGAACGACCCGCGCGGCTGGCAGGCGGCCCATCCCTGATTCGGGCACAGGTTTATCCACAAGTTCACCCCTTGTCCCGCGGTTATCCACAGACCTGCCCTCGTCCATGAAGGGCCGGATCGTGGACCCTTGGCCTCGGTCGTGAGATAGTCGGGCGCACCCGAGTCGAGGACATGAGATGAACGAGCTTCGCGCGCTCGCGCCCCGCCCCGTGGCGGCTGCCGAGGAGTCCGACACCCCCTCGGTGCCCTTCTCGATCGAGGCCGAGCAGCAGCTTCTGGGCGCGCTGCTGACCAACAACGACGTGTTCGATTCCATCACCCGCCTGATCCGCGCCGAGCATTTCTACGACCCCGTCCATCGCCGCATCTTCGAGCTGTGTTCCGAACGCATCGTGCGGAACGCGCTGGCAAGCCCGGTGACGATCAAGGCCTTCATGGAACATGACGCGGGGCTGAAGGAACTGGGCGGCCCCGCCTATCTCGCGCGTCTGGCAGGGGCGGCGGTGTCGTCCTACGCCGCGCGGGACTATGCCAAGATGATCCGCGAATTCGCCCTGCGCCGCGAATTGATCGCGCTGGGGCAGGAAATCTCGGCCCGCGCCGCGACCGTCGCCATCGACGACGACGCCGAGGAGCAGATCAAGACCGCCGAGCAGACGCTTTACAAGCTGGGCGAGCAGGGCGTGGCGGAACGCGGCTTCCAGTCCTTCCTGCAGGCCGTGACGGGCGCCGTGGAGACTGCAAACGCCGCCTATCAGCGCGGGGGTAAGCTTTCGGGGATTTCGACCGGGCTGACCGACCTCGACGCCAAGCTGGGGGGCCTCAACAAGTCGGACCTGCTGATCCTTGCGGGGCGTCCCTCGATGGGAAAGACCTCGCTGGCGACCAACATCGCCTTCAACGTCGCCAGGGCGCACCGCATGGGCGACCTGCCCGATGGCAGCAGGGGCACGGTGGACGGGGGCGTCGTCGGTTTCTTCTCGCTGGAGATGTCGGCCGAGCAGTTGGCGGCGCGGATTCTGTCCGAAGCCTCGGAAGTCCCCAGCGAGATGATCCGCCGGGGCGAGCTTTCCGAGGAGGAGTTCCGCCGCTTCGTGGAAGCCGCCCATGCGCTGCAGAACTGCCCGCTTTATATCGACGACACGCCTGCCCTGCCCATCAACCAGTTGGCCGCCCGTGCCCGCAAGCTGAAGCGAACGATGGGGCTGGATGTGCTGATCGTGGACTACCTGCAGCTTCTGCGCGCGGCATCCGCCAAGGACAGCCGCGTGAACGAGGTGAGCGAGATCACCCAGGGGCTGAAGGCCATCGCCAAGGAACTGAACATCCCGGTGATCGCGCTGAGCCAGCTTTCCCGGCAGGTCGAAAGCCGCGAGGACAAGCGCCCGCAGCTTTCGGACCTGCGCGAATCCGGCTCGATCGAGCAGGACGCCGACATCGTCATGTTCGTCTTCCGCGAGGAATATTACCGCGAGCGCGAGAAGCCGTCCGACCACGACCTCGACAAGATGGCGGACTGGCAGAAGCTGATGGAGCAGGTCCACGGCAAGGCCGAGGTCATCATCGGCAAGCAGCGCCACGGGCCGATCGGCACGGTGGAACTGAGCTTCGAGGGCCGCTTCACCCGCTTCGGCAACCTCGCGCGGAACCACGTCCAGCAATGGGGCTGAGCGTCCCGGCCGTCACCATCGGCCTGCTGATCGCGTCCAACCTGTTCATGACGCTGGCCTGGTACGGCCATCTCAAGTTCAAGACGGCCCCGCTGGTCATGGTGATCCTGGTCAGCTGGGGCATCGCCTTCTTCGAATATGTGCTGCAGGTGCCCGCGAACCGCATCGGCCACGGGCATTTCAGCGCGGCGCAGTTGAAGACCATCCAGGAGGTCATCAGCCTGACCGTCTTCGCGGGCTTCTCGTGGCTTTACCTCGGTGAGCGGCTGGGATGGCAGCACGCCGTCGGCTTCGGGCTGATCTGCGCAGGGGCCTGGTTCGTGTTCCACGACTGGGGATGAGGCGAGCGGTGCGTGCAGAACACGCACCCTGCGGGCCGTGCACCCGATGCACGAGCGATGCACAGGTCGTGCACGGCCGATCTGAACGCCGCCCTGCATTTCCGTTTGCAAAACCGCCAGGGTTTTGCAAAGGGCGCGGCAGGAGGGATCGATGGCCAGTCACAAGATCTATGCCGGCGCCTCGCTGCGCGAGACGCGCAACCGCCACGGGCTGACGCAGCGGGTCTTTGCCGACCGGCTGGGTGTCTCGCTGCCCTATCTCAGCCAGATGGAGAACAACCACCGTCCGATTTCCGCGGGCGTGCTGCTGCGGCTGGCCTCCGAGTTCTCGGTGGACGTGGGCGCGCTGGCGGCGGGGGACGCCGACCGGATGGTGGTCGATCTGGCCGAGGCGCTGGCCGATCCGCTGTTCGCCGCGACCCCGACGCTGGCCGACATGCGGCTGGCCGCGTCCAACACGCCGGGGCTGGTGCGGGCCTTTCTGGACCTTTATCGCGCCCATCGCGCAGGCCAGGACCGGCTGGCGGCGCTGGACGAGGCTTTCGGACCCACTGGCCGGAACGCGCTCACCTCGCCATGGGAGGAGGTGCGCGACTTCTTCCATTACTGCGACAATTACATCGACGCCGTGGACCGCGCCGCCGAACGCTTCGCCTGTCCCGAGGGACGGCGCGCCCCGCCGATGGACCGCGCGCTGGCCGCGCTGGGCCAGCGGGGGATCAGCGTCCGCGCGGCCGAGCTTGCGCCGGGATCGGTCTTCCGCCGGGATGGCGAGGTGGTCACGCTGAACACGCTGGCCGATCCCGCGACGCAGGTGTTCCAGTTGCTGAACCTCGTCGCGCGGGAAACGCGGGGGGACCTGCTGGACGCGACCTTGGACCTTGCGCGGTTCCGCAGCAATGCCGCCCGCGACATCGCCCGGCTGGGGCTGGCCAATTATTTCGCCGGGGCGGCGCTGCTGCCTTACCGCGGCTTCCTGTCGGCGGCACGGGCGGAACGGCACGATCTGGAACGGCTGTCGCATCTCTTCAGCGCCTCGCTGGAACAGGTGGCGCACCGGCTGTCCACCCTGCAGCGGGCGGGGGAACGCGGCATCCCCTTTTTCTTCGTCCGGGTCGATCAGGCAGGCACCATCACCAAGCGCCATTCCGCCACGCGCCTGCAATTCGCCCGCTTCGGCGGCGCCTGTCCCTTGTGGAACGTGCATCGCGCCTTCGAGACTCCGGGCCGGTTCCTGCGGCAACTGGCGCAGACGCCGGACGGGGTGCGTTACCTCTGCCTCTCGCGCGAGGTGGCCAAGCCCGGCGGGTCCTTCCGCGCGCCCGTCCGGCGCTTTGCCATCTGTCTCGGCTGCGAGATCACCCATGCGCGCGACCTGACCTATGCCGACGATCTCGATGTCGCGAACCCCGCGGGATATGAGCAGATCGGCGTCAGTTGCCGCATCTGCCCCCGGCAGGACTGCCACCAGCGGTCTGTCCCGGCCATCGACCGCGAGGTGACGATTCCCGAGGACCGCACCGGTCCCCTGCCCTATGCCATGGCCTGAAAGGGCAAGACACAAGTGGTCGCGCCGCCGTGATTGGGCGGAAAGATTCCACCGGAGCGGCTTTGCTGCGCGGGCTTCCGCCGACCTTTCTTCAAAGATTTCGTGAAGCGTTGCAGGTCTGCCACGGTTTCCGCTAGCAAGCCGCAACCGCGAGGCGACCGCCTCGGCCTTCACGAATGGATAACCCCCATGACGCGACCGGCTGTTGACCGTCCCGCAACCATTGCCCCTGTTTTCCCTGCACGCCGCCCGCTGGTGCGGCGGATCGGCACGGTGGTGGTGGTCGGATGGGCCGCTGCCGCAAGCTCGATCCTGGCGCTGGACGCCATGGGCGGGACCGCGCCGCGCAGCGCATCCGCGGCGATGGAACAGCAGCTTCAGCAGCTTGCCGCCGAGCGCGACACCCGCGCCGCCGAGGCCGCCGCCGCGCAAAGCCGCTTCACCGCGGCGCTGGACCAGATCTCGGCCATGCAGTCGCACCTGCTGGCATCCGAGGAAAAGCGGCGCGAGCTGGAAAGCGGCATCGGCGCGATCCAGGCCGCGCTGCATGACATGCAGGCGGAAACCGAGGCGGCGCGCCGCCAGCTTGCCGCGGCCGAGCGGCCGGATGCCCTGCCGCGGGCCGCCGAGATGTCGGTGGCGCTGGAGGCGCTGTCGAGCGAACTGTCGGCCACCGCCGCCGAAAAGACCGCGGCCAGCCTGCGCGCCGAGGCGGCCGTCCGCACCGCCGAGGCCATGGCGGTCGAGCGCGATGCCATGCTGAAGCGCAACGAGGAAATCTTTGCCCAGCTTGAAGAAGCCGTCGAGATGTCGGTCAAGCCCCTGGACGAGATGTTCGAGCAGGTGGGCGTGGACAGCGACCGTCTGCTGGCCACCGTGCGCGAGGGCTATGAGGGCACCGGCGGGCCGCTGACGCCGATGGGCTATTCCTCGCGCGGCAATGCCGCCATCACCGAATCCGAGGCGCGGGCGACCGAGGTCATGGTCTCGCTGGGCAAGGTCAAGGATTACAAGATCGCCGTCAGCAAGCTGCCGCTGGCGATGCCGGTCAAGTCGGCCTTCCGCTTCACCTCGGGCTTCGGGCCGCGCTGGGGCCGCCAGCACCAGGGGCTGGACCTTGCCGGTCCCGTGGGCACCCCGATCTTTTCCACCGCCGACGGGGTCGTGACCTTTGCCGGCTGGCAGCGCGGCTATGGCAACCTCATCAAGATCCAGCACGAGCTGGGGACCGAGACGCGCTATGGCCACCTGTCCAAGATCCGGGTGAAGGCGGGCCAGAAGGTCTCGCGCAACAGCCTGATCGGTGATATGGGCAACACCGGCCGCTCGACCGGACCGCATCTGCACTATGAAGTGCGCGTGGACGGGAAGGCCGTGAATCCCATGAGCTTCATCAAGGCCGCACAGAATGTTTTCTAAGACCCGCGTCACCGACCCCGGCCCCCGTGCCCAATCCCAAGAATCGGAAATGAACCGGCCCGCCATGGACATGAAACCCGACTTTCCCCCGCCCGCCGCGATGCGCACCCGGTCGGGGCCGTCGGTCCTGTCCAGCGACCTGACCGTCAAGGGCAACATCACCACCCAGGGCGACGCCCAGATCGAGGGCACGGTGGAGGGCGACATCCGCGCCCACCAGCTGACGGTCGGCGAAAGCGCCACCATCCGGGGCGAGATCGTCGCCGACGAGATCATCGTGAACGGCCGGGTCGTGGGCCGGGTCCGCGGCCTCAAGGTCCGGCTGTCGGCGACCGCGCGGGTGGAAGGCGACATCGTCCACAAGACCATCGCCATCGAATCGGGCGCGCATTTCGAGGGCTCGGTCCAGCGGCAGGAAGACCCGCTGGGCAACGGCATCACGCCGAAGCTGGCGCCGCCCGTGTCGGCCGACATGGACGCCTGATCGTTCCTTGGATTCGAGATGACGGGCGCCCTTGCGGCGCCCGTTGTTGTTTCAGTCCCAGTCCTCGGGCGGCAGCAGGTGGCGGTACATGTGCCAGCTTGCGTGGCCCAGCACCGGCAGGGCGATGAAAAGCCCCAGGAACAGCGGCAGGATTCCCGCAAACAGGATCGCCGCGATCGTGACCGCCCAGGCCAGCATCACCAGCGGGTTCGCCGTCACCGCGTCGAAGCTGGCGATGATGGCGCTGACGAGGTCCACCTCGCGGTCGAGGATCAGGGGCAGCCCGCCCACGGTCATGCCGAACAGCGCGGCGGCAAAGCCCGCGCCGATCACCGTGCCCAGCGCCAGCATCGTCAGCCCGCGCGGCTGCAGCAGCAGTTCGGGCGAATTCGAGATGTTGGTCAGCGACTGGATGCCCATGAAGACGGCGAAGATCGTATGGGCGACGAAGACCCAGAACATGAACATCAAGAGGATCGCCATCGCCATCGACGGCACCTGCCGGTCCTTCTGGGCGAAGACCACGCCCAGCACGCCCGCCCAGTCCAGCGCCTCGCCGGATTCGAGCCTGCGGCTGACCTCGTAGAGACCCACGGCCGCGAAGGGGGCGAGCAGGGGAAAGCCCACGATGAAGGGCATCAGCCACCATTCCTGCCCCGAGGCGGCGGCCACCGCCGTCAGGACCAGCCCGCCCAGCACGTAGAAGGCGGCGAAGAACAGCCCGAAGCCGGGGGCGCGGCGGAAATCCGACCAGCCCGCCTTCAGCGAATCGATGATCGCGTCGAAGCCGATCAGCGCGGGTTCGGGAATCCTGTCCGCCGCGATGTCGGCCCGCAGCGAGGCCGGGCTGTAGGGGGTGGACCGTTCGTCATGCGCCGTCAGGCGGGTGAAGTTCGTCCGCCGCACCTTGTTCGGGCCGGGCGCGGGATCGGGCGCCGGGTCGGGCATCGGCGGGCGGGTGGGATCGGGAATCGGGCGGGGCGGACGCGGATCGCTCATCCCGCGGTCTTTCCGTGGCCGCTGGGCGCATAGCGGTCCCGCAGCGCCCGGTTGATCGCCGGCGGCACGAACTTGGACACGTCCCCGCCCAGCCGGGCGATTTCCTTCACCAGCTTGGACGCGATCGCCTGCCGCCGCGCGTCGGCCATCAGGAACACCGTTTCCACGCTGGCATCGAGCGCCCGGTTCATGCCGACCATCTGGAACTCGTACTCGAAATCCGCGACCGCCCGCAGGCCGCGCACGATCACGCTGGCGCCCACGTCGCGGGCGCAGTCGATCAGCAGGTTCTCGAAGGGGTGGACGACGATCTCGATGCCGGTCGTGCGGGCAATCGGCTCGCATTCGGCCTCGACCATCGCCACGCGCTCTTCCAGCGGGAACAGCGGTCCCTTGTCGCGATTGATGGCGACGCCGATCACCAGCCGGTCCACCAAGGTGGCAGCCCGCTGGATGATGTCCACATGGCCGAGCGTGATCGGGTCGAAGGTGCCGGGGTAAAGGCCGATCCGCATGGGGCTGCTCCGTTCACGGTTCCGTCAGGACGGAAAACGTCAAACCTCGGCGCTTTGCAAGCGGCAAGGGCGCTCAGTTGCCCATGATCATGCCGGTCAGCGCCTCTTTTTCGGCGTTGAGTTCCTTGAGCCGGCCGAAGACCACGTCGCCGATGGACACCACGCCCAGCATCTCGCCCTTGTCGTCCAGCACCGGCAGGTGGCGGAAGCGGCCCTTGGTCATCCGGTCCAGCAGTTCCAGCGCGTCGTCGCCGCAGACGCAGGTCATGACCTTGCTGGTCATCAGCTCGCTTGTCTTGCGGTCCAGCACCTCGGGGCCGGAACGGCCCAGTTCGCGCACGATGTCGCGTTCCGACAGGATGCCCTGGGCCGTGCGCCCGTCCGAGGACACGACCACCGCGCCGATGCGGCGTTCCGACAGCAGCCGCGCGGCCTCGCCCACGGTCGAATCGGGACGGACCGTCACGATTTCCTCCGGTCCGGCTTTCATGGCGAGGATCTGCTTGACGATCATGGCGGGCACCTTCGCATTCGTTTCACCACCCAGCGTTGCCGCGCAGGATCGTTTCGTCAACCCTGCGCTTGGACTGAGGCTTCCAGCCGCGCGATCTCGCGCCTCAGGCCGGTCGCCACCGCCTCGGCCAGCCGGTTCAGCCGGTCCGAGCGGCGGTCGTCGGCAGGGCGCAGCAGCCAGAAGGACCGGGTCAGCGAAATCTCGTCAACCAGCAGCCGCCGCACGCCGGGCACAAAGGGGATGGCGAAGTCGTGGACGATCCCCAGGCCCGCGCCCACCCGGATCGCCTGCAACTGCACACTGACCGAGTTCGAGGACAGCGCCACCTGGTCCGCCCCGGTTTCGGACAGGTAGTCCAGTTCGCGGTCGAAGATCATGTCGGGGATATAGCCGATCATCCGGTGGCCTTTCAGATCGGCGCGGCTGCGGATCGGCGGGTGGCGGTCGAGGTAGTCGGCGTGTCCCGCCAGGTGCAGCTGGTAATCCGCGATCTTCTGGATCGCCGCCCTGCCCGTCTGTGGGCGGCTGACGGCGATGGCCATGTCGGCCTCGCGCCGGGAAAGGTTGAAGACGCGCGGCAGGGCGACGATCTGGATCTCCAGCCCCGGATGCTCGGCCATCAGCCGCGCGGCAAGCTGCGGCAGCAGGTAGTTGGCGCAGCCGTCGGGCGCGCCGATGCGCAACTGGCCGCCAAGGGTTCGCGTGAAGGATTCGGCCGCCGCCTGCGCCGCGGCCTCGGCGGCCTCGGCATGGGGGACCAGCGCCGCGCCCTCGGGCGTCGCGGCATAGCCTTGGGGGGTCTTGGCGAAGAGGACCCGGCCCAGCGCGGTTTCCAGCCGGGCGATGCGGCGGCCCACGGTCGAGGCGTCCATCCCCAGCCGCCGCCCGGCGCGGGACAGCGACTCCTCGCGCGCGACGGCAAGGAAGATGCGCAGGTCGTCCCAGTCCATCCCTGCAATCCTGCAAAACCGTTTGGCCGGATCGTCGCTTTACGCAGGCGTTTGTGCAAGGGTAGGCTGCCGCCGAAATCAAGGGAGAGCTTATGATGCGTTCCGTTCATCACTGGATCGACGGCCAGGAAGCGCCCGGCACGTCCGGCCGCACCGCCGATGTCTTCAACCCCGCCACCGGCGAGGTGCAGGCAAAGCTGGATCTCGCCACCAAGGCAGAGATGGATGACGCCATCGCCCGCGCCGCCGCAGCGCAGCCCGCCTGGGGCGCGACCAACCCCCAGCGCCGCGCGCGGGTGATGATGGAGATGGTGCGGCTTCTGAACCGCGACATGGACAAGCTGGCCGAGATGCTGTCGTCCGAGCATGGCAAGACCTTTCCCGACGCCAAGGGCGACATCCAGCGCGGCCTTGAGGTCATCGAGTTTTCCATCGGCGCCCCGCACCAGTTGAAGGGCGAGTTCATCGACGGCGCCGGTCCCGGCATCGACATGTATTCCATGCGCCAGCCGCTGGGCGTCGTGGCAGCCATCACGCCCTTCAACTTCCCCGCCATGATCCCGCTGTGGAAGCTGGGTCCGGCGCTTGCATCCGGCAACGCGGTGATCCTGAAGCCGTCGGAACGCGACCCGACCGTGCCCAACATGATCGCGGCGCTGTTCAAGGAAGCCGGGCTGCCCGACGGCGTGCTGCAGGTCGTCCATGGCGACAAGGAGGCCGTGGACGCGATCCTCGATTCCCCGATCATCCAGGCAGTGGGCTTCGTGGGCTCGACCCCCATCGCGCAGTACATCTATGAGCGCGCGGCCCAGACCGGCAAGCGGGCGCAGTGCTTCGGCGGCGCCAAGAACCACATGATCATCATGCCCGACGCCGACATGGACCAGGCGGCGGATGCGCTGGTCGGCGCGGGCTACGGTGCTGCGGGCGAGCGCTGCATGGCGATTTCCGTCGCGGTGCCGGTGGGCGAGGAAACCGCCGACCGGCTGATCGAGAAGCTGGTGCCTCGGATCGAGAAGCTGAAGGTCGGCCCTTGGACCGCCGGAAACGACGTGGATTACGGCCCGGTCGTGACCAAGGCCGCGAAGGAAAACATCCTGCGGCTGGTGGAAACCGGGGTTCAGCAGGGCGCGGAACTGGTCGTGGACGGCCGCGACTTCAGCCTGCAGGGCTATGAGGACGGCTTCTTCGTCGGCCCGCATCTGTTCGACCGGGTGACGCCCGACATGGACATCTACAAGACCGAGATCTTCGGGCCGGTGCTGTCCACCGTCCGCGCGGCTTCCTATGAGGAAGCGCTGAAGCTGGCGATGGACCACGAATACGGCAACGGCACCGCGATCTTCACCCGCGACGGGGACGCGGCCCGCGACTTCGCCAGCCGCTGCAACATCGGCATGGTGGGGATCAACGTCCCGATCCCGGTGCCGCTGGCCTATTTCACCTTCGGCGGCTGGAAGAAGTCGGGCTTCGGCGACCTCAACCAGCACGGGCCGGACGCCTTCCGCTTCTATACCCGCACCAAGACGGTGACGAGCCGCTGGCCTTCGGGGATCAAGGAAGGCGCGGCCTTCAACTTCAAGGCGATGGACTGACGGGACTGCCGGACCGGGGCGCTGCCCCATCGTCGTATACGACGATCCCGGCAGGATACTTGGACGAAGAAGAACGGCATCCGGGTTGCGAAGGCGTGGCAACTCGGATGTCTTGGCCGCAAGAGGATGCAAGGGGAGGTCGCATGGATTTCGCACTGACCGAGGAACAGCAGGCCATCTTCGACATGGCGCGGGATTTCGGGGCCGAGCATATCGCCCCCCATTCGCGTGAGTGGGAAGCGGCGGGGACCATCCCCAAGGACCTGTGGCCGCGCATTGCCGAGCTTGGCTTCGGCGGGCTTTACGTGTCCGAGGACTACGGCGGCTCGGGGCTGACGCGGCTGGACGCGACGCTGGTCTTCGAGGCGCTGGCGATGGCCGATCCGGCGGTGGGATCGTTTCTGTCCATCCACAACATGTGCGGCGGCATGATCGACAAGTTCGGCAAGCCCGAGGACAAGGAGCGCTGGCTGCCCGACCTCTGCAGCATGAAGAAGGTGTTTTCCTACTGCCTGACGGAACCCGGCTCGGGGTCCGACGCCGCCGCCCTGCGGACGCGGGCCGAGCGGACGAACGAGGGCTGGAAGCTGAACGGGACCAAGGCCTTCATCTCGGGCGGCGGCTATTCGGACGCTTACGTCTGCATGGTGCGCTCGGGCGAGGACGGGCCGAAGGGGATTTCCACGGTCGTGGTCGAGGACGGCACGCCGGGCCTGTCCTTCGGCGCGCTGGAGCAGAAGATGGGCTGGCAGGCGCAGCCGACGACCGTGGTTCAGTTCGACGACTGCGCGATCCCGGCCGAGAACCTGCTGGGCGAGGAAGGACGCGGCTTTGCCTATGCCATGGCGGGTCTGGACGGCGGGCGGCTGAACATCGCCGCGGGCGCGCTGGGGGGCGCGCAGGCGGCGCTGGACCGGACGCTGGTCTACATGGGCGAGCGCAAGGCCTTCGGCAAAAGCCTCGACCAGTTCCAGGCGCTGCAGTTCCGGCTGGCCGAGATGGAAGTGGCGCTGCAATCCGCCCGCACCTTCCTGCGGCAGGCGGCGTGGAAGCTGGACAACAAGGCCCCGGATGCGACCAAGTTCTGCGCCATGGCCAAGATGTATGTCACCGACCGCGCCTTCGAGGTCGCGAACGGCTGCCTGCAACTGCATGGTGGCTATGGCTACCTGGCCGACTATGGTGTGGAAAAGATCGTGCGCGACCTGCGCGTGCACCAGATCCTGGAAGGCACCAACGAGATCATGCGGCTGATCGTCAGCCGCGCCATGCTGGCCGAGAGGGGCTGATGGACGAGCTGAACATCCGACGCGACCGGAACGCCGGCCGCATCACCCTCAACCGCCCTCAGGCGCTGAACGCGCTGAGCCACGAGATGGCCAATGCGATCAAGGCGGCGCTGGACGGCTGGCGCGACGATCCGGCGGTCAGGCTGGTCATCATCGACGCCGAGGGCGACCGCGCCTTCTGCGCCGGGGGCGACATCGCCGCCGTCTATCACGGCGGCCGCGCGGGCGATCACGGGATCGGGCAGCAGTTCTTCGCGGACGAATACCGCATGAACGCCGCGATCAGAGACTATCCCAAGCCCATCGCCGCCTTCATGCAGGGCTTTGTCATGGGCGGCGGCGTCGGCATCGGCGGCCATGCCAGCCACCGGGTCGTGGGCGACACGACGCAGGTGGCGATGCCGGAATCGGGCATCGGGCTGATCCCCGACGTGGGCGGGACATGGCTTCTGGCCCGCGCGCCGGGGCGGATCGGGGAATATCTGGGCCTCACCGGGGCGCGGATGGGGGCGGGCGACGCCATCCACGCGGGGTTTGCCGACATCTACCTGCCGGAAGCCGAATGGGCGGCGGTGAAAAAGCAGTTGGCCGAAACCGGCGACATCTCGGTCCTGAAACGGGGGACCCCGCCCCCGGCGGCACTGGAAAGCCGCGACCTGTCGGCCTTTGGCGGCCGCACGGTCGAGGACATCATCGGCGCGCTGGAACATGCGGGCGACGCCGAGGCGCTGAAGGTGATGCGCCGCAACTCGCCCCTGTCGATGGCGGCGACGCTGGCGATGGTCAGGGCGGCGCGGGGCGACCGGCGGATGCAGGAATCGCTGTCGCGCGAATACCGCTTCACCCACCGGGCGACGGCGGAAAGCGACTTCCTGGAAGGCGTGCGGGCGCAGATCATCGACAAGGACCGCAAGCCCTCGTGGAAGGCGCCGGCCGACCCGGCGATGGTGGAGGCGATGCTGGCCGATCTCGGCCCCGAGGAACTGACGTGGGAGGAACAGGCATGAAGGTCGCCTTCATCGGCCTTGGCAACATGGGCGGCCCGATGGCCCGCAATCTCGCGCAGGCGGGGCACGAGGTCACCGGCTTCGACGTGGCGGCGCCGGATGTCGAGGGCGTCATCCCCGCCGTCAGCGCAGCCGAGGCCGCGCGGGGCGCCGAGGTGGTCATCACCATGCTGCCGAACGGCGAGATCCTGCGCAGCGTCGCCGGGCAGGTGATCCCGGTGATGCAGGCGGGGGCGGTGCTCTGCGACTGCTCGACCGTGGACGTGGACAGCGCCCGGGCGGTGGCGGAACAGGCGCGAGCCGCGGGGCTGGGCACGCTGGACGCGCCGGTCTCGGGCGGCGTCGGCGGGGCTGCGGCGGGGACGCTGACCTTCATGGTCGGTGGCTCGGCCGGGGATTTCGCCACGGTGAAGCCGCTGTTCGACATCATGGGACAGAAGGCCGTCCATTGCGGCGAGTCGGGCGCAGGACAGGCGGCCAAGATCTGCAACAACATGATCCTGGGCGTGACCATGATCGCCACCTGCGAGGCCTTCGCGCTGGCCGACAAGCTGGGGCTGGACCGCGCGCGGATGTTCGACGTGGTGTCCACCTCGTCGGGCTACAGCTGGTCGATGAACGCCTATTGCCCGGCGCCGGGCGTGGGGCCGGTCTCGCCTGCCGACAACGGCTACAAGCCCGGTTTCGCGGCCGAACTGATGCTCAAGGACCTGCGGCTGTCGCAGCAGGCCGCCGAAAGCGCGGATGCGGATACGCCGATGGGCGAGATGGCGACGCGGCTTTACGCCGACTTCGTCGAGCGCGAGGACGGCCGGGGCCTCGACTTCTCGGCCATGCTGCCGCGCCTTGCCGCACGCGCCCGTGGGGGCCGACCGGAGGACTGAGGCGAAACCTGCCTGCCGGTGGCGCGTTGGTTCAGCCACAGCAGAAAGGACGCAGGATGAAACTTTCAGGTTTCCTTGCGGGTGCCGCCCTGGCCCTGGCGTTTGCGCCGGCCGCGCTGACGGATCAGGCGGCCCGGGACAACCCGCCTGTCCCTGCGGAAAGGGACGGGCGGGTGGTCATCGTCCAGCAGGACCCGCCCGGCTGTCCACCGGGGCAGGCAAGGGATGACGGGGGATGCCTTCTGCCCGGACAGGCGGCACATGGTCCGCTGGTGGGCCGGATCGCCGATTGGAATGACGTGCATGTTGTCAGGAAGCCGGGACTTTACGGCCTGGCCGATCCGCCCGAGGGGCAGCATTACGCCATCATCGACGGCAGGCTGGTGCGGATCGAGGCGCGCTCGGCCAAGGTGCTGTCGGTGATCCGAAGCGTCGAGGCGATCCTCGACTGACCGCGAGGGGCCGAGGGTTCAGGCGGGCGCGGCGGTCAGCAGGGCGATGGCGGCGGCGCGGGCGGCGGGCGTGATCTCTTCGCCGGCGAGCATCCGGGCGATCTCCTCGACCCGCTCGGCGTCGTCCAGCGCCGCCACGCGCGAGGTGGTGACGCCATCCGTCACCGACTTGGCCACCCGGAAATGCTGCTGCCCCAGCGCGGCCACCTGCGGCGAATGGGTGACGACCAGCACCTGCGCGCCTTCGGCCAGCCGGGCGAGACGGCGGCCCACGGCATCGGCGGTGGCGCCGCCTACCCCGCGGTCGATTTCATCGAAGATCATCACCAGCGGCTCGCCGCCACGGGCGAGGCAGACCTTGAGCGCGAGGAGGAAGCGCGACAACTCGCCGCCCGAGGCGATGCGGTCCAGCGGCCCGGCAGGGGCACCGGGGTTGGTGGCGACGGTGAAGGCCACGCTGTCGCGGCCGTCGGGGCCGGGCTCTCCTGCGGTCACGCGGGTCTCGAAGACGGCGCGTTCCATCTTCAGCGGCGCAAGTTCGGCGGCCATGGCGGCATCGAGCCGCCCGGCCGCCGCGCGCCGTTCGGCGCTGACCCGACCCGCCGCCGCGTCATAGGCGGCATCGGCCTCGCGGAGAGCCTGCCCGAGATCACCCATCCGCGCCTCGCCCGCGTCCAGCGCGGCAAGGCGGGCGGACAGGTCCGCGGCCAGGGTCGCCAGATCGTCCGGCAGCACGTCATGCTTGCGGGCGAGCGCCCGCAGGGCGAACAGCCGTTCCTCGGCGGCGTCCAGCGCGCGGGGGTCGAAGTCCATGCGGGACAGGGCCTCCTCGACCCCGCGGGTGGCCTCGCCCAGTTCGATCGAGGCGCGGGAGAGGGCGGCCAAGGGTTCGGCCAGCGTATCGTCGCTGTCGCCGATCTTGTCGGCCGCGCCTTCCAGCCAGCGGGTTGCCTCGACGATCAGCCCCTCGGCCCCGAGGTCCGCGCCTGCGCCCGCGAGCATCTGCAAGGCGCGGGCCACGTCGCCGCGCACCCGTTCCGCCGCCTGCATCTGGCGGCGCGAGATGTCGAGCGTGGCTTCCTCGCCGGGCTGGGGGTCGAGCTTTTCCAGTTCGGCCACGGCATGGCGCAGGAAGTCTTCCTCTTTCCGGGCGGCGTCCAGCGCCGTCTCGGCATCAGTCAGCGCCGCCGCCGCCTGCCGGCGGGCGGTCCATGCGGCGCGGACCTGCGACAGGTCCAGCGCCCCGAAGGCGTCGAGCAGCAGCCGGTGCCCGCGCGGGTTCAGAAGGCCGCGGTCGTCGTGCTGGCCGTGCAGTTCCACCAGCGCGTCCGACAGTGCCCGCAGCACCTCGCCCGAGACGCGGCGGTCGTTGACCCAGCCGGTCTTGCGGCCGTCGGCGGCGTTCACCCGGCGCAGGATCAGCTCGTCCTCGGCCTCGATCCCCGCCTCGTCCAGAACGGCCCGGGCGGGATGGCCCGGAGGAAGGTCGAAGACGGCCGTGACCTCGCCCTGCGCGGCGCCCGCGCGGACCAGTTCGGCCCGGCCCCGCCAGCCCAGCACGAAGCCCAGGCAGTCCAGCAGGATCGACTTGCCCGCCCCCGTCTCGCCGGTCAGCACGTTCAGCCCCGGCGCGAAGTCGAGCGACAGCCGGTCGATCAGCAGGATGTCGCGTATGTCCAGCGTCCGCAGCATGCGCCCGTTCCCCGCCGGCCCGCGGCCGTTACAGCCACCGGCCCTGGATCACCTCGCGATAGACGCGGGTCAGCCAGTTGTCGCCCTGCGGCGTCGCCGTCAGCCCGCGCCCGCGCAACTGCGCATAGGCGTCGGCATAGAAGGGCGACGAGCGGAAATTGTGCCCTAGGATCGCCCCCGCCGTTTGCGCCTCGTCGGTCAGGCCAAGCGCGAGGTATGCCTCGACCAGCCGCATCAGCGCCTCGGGCGTGTGGGTGGTGGTCTGGAAATCCTCGACCACGACGCGGAAGCGGTTGATGGCCGCGGTGTGGTGGCCGCGCTTGAGATAGTAGCGGCCGATCTCCATCTCTTTCCCGGCGAGATGGTCAAAGGCCAGGTCGAACTTGAGCACCGAGGACTTGGCGTATTCGCTGTCGGGATATTGCTCGATCACCTCGCGCAAGCCCTGCAACGCCTGGAAGGTCAGGCCCTGGTCGCGGCCGACCTCATCCACCTGGTCGTAATAGGACAGCGCGAGCAGATACTTGGCATAGGCCGCGTCCTCGTCGCCCGGATAGTTGTCAATGAAGCGCTGGGCGGCGCCGCGCGCCTCGTCATACTGGCGGGCCTTGTGATGCGAATAGGCCTGCATGATCAGCGCCCGTTTGGCCCATTCGGAATAAGGGTAAAGCCGCTCGATCTCGCTGAAATAGCGGACGGCGTCCTGAGGGCGGTTGCGGTTCTCAAGCTCGTATTCGCCGCGCTTGTAGATTTCCTCGGCGGTGAAGTTGTCCAGCGGCTCGGACGTCGAGACCGTGCCGCGCCCGCAAGCCGCCAGCGAAAGGGACAGCGCGACTGCCATGAGCACGAGGCGCGTTTTGCTGAATGCCATGTCCGTCCTGTCTGTCCGTCGTCCTGCGGTCGCGTGCCCCGCACCTGTCAACGCCCGCGCGGCCCGGCTGTCCTAGCACACAACATGGACCCGCGCAAAAGGGCAAGTCGCCCTGTGTTCAGGCAGTTGTGACCACAGCGCCAGCCCTTTTCAGGCCGCTACACGCGTCAGGCGACGGCGCGGACGCGGGCGACAACCGGCGCGGGGGCCCGCTGGGCGATGATGCCCGCGCCGGGAAGCTGTTCCTCGATCTCGGGGGTGCAGGTGGTCCATTCCCAGGCGCCCTCGGTCGCGAAAAGCGTCCGCAGCAGGCGGTTCGTCATCGCGTGACCGGCGCGGTTGCCGGTATAGCGCGCCAGCAGCGGCGCCCCCGCCAGCGCAAGATCGCCCACGGCGTCCAGCATCTTGTGGCGCACCGGCTCGTCGCGGTGGCGCAGGCCGCCGGGCGACAGCACCCGGTCGCCGTCCACCACGACGGCGTTGAAATAGGTGCCGCCCAGGGCAAGACCGTTGGCCTTCATCGCCTCGACATCCGCCTGCCGGCAGAAGGTGCGCGAATCCATCAGCTCGCGCAGGAAGGCGCCGTTGGCGAGGTCGAGCTGCTTTTCCTGCCGCCCGATGGCCGCGTCGGCGAAGTCGATGGCGAAATCCATCTGCAGGCTGTCCGACGGCGACAGGCGCGCAAAGCCCGCGCCCTGATGCACCTCGACGGTCTTGAGGACGCGGATGGCGCGCAGCGGCGCGGGCGAATGGCGCAGGCCGGCCTTGAGGATGCCCGCGACGAAGGGCGCCGACGAGCCGTCGAGAATCGGAACCTCGGGGCCGTCGATGTCGATCAGGGCGTTGTGGACGCCGGTGCCGACCAGCGCCGCCATCACATGCTCGACGGTCGAGACGGTGGCCCCGCTTTCGCCCTGCAACAGGGTGCAGAGCGGCGAGGGGACGACGTGATCCCAGCGCGCAGGAATCCGCGCGCCGCCCAGATCGGTGCGGCGGAAGATGATGCCGTGCCCGGCGGGGGCCGGGTTGATGGTCAGCCTTGCCGGTTGCCCCGAGTGGAGCCCGGCACCCGTGAAGCGGGCGGGGGTGGCGAGGGTGGCTTGCATCGTCCTGTCCGTCTTGTTGGGGAACGCAAGGGCTCCCGTGTCAGGATCGATGTAGGCGCGGCCGGGGAGTCTCTCAATTAACGAATTGTGACGCCCTGTAACATGGTCCGCCATACCGTCACCGAAAGGACATGCCGGCATAAACAACTGGCGGGAAAAAGGAAAAGGCCGCGTTCGCGGCCTTTCCCCTGTTCCTTGGGCGGGCCGGGTTCTCGTGAACCCGCGCCCCCTGTCAGTTCGCCTGGCGCCGCAGGAAGGCCGGGATCTCGACATTGTCCTGGCCTGCATCGGGCGAGGCGAGGTCGTCGAAATCGGCCTCGGCCTTGCGGACGCGGGCCATGCGGTCGCTCACCCGCTCGGCGATCGTCTCGGGGCGGGGACGCTCGGCCTCGGGCGAGGTGCCGGCGACGCGGTTCAGCATCCGGCCAAGGCCCGACATCCGGCCCTGTGCGGTGGTGGGCTCGGGCGCGCCGGGACGGCGGGGGGCAGCGTCGGTGTCGCGGTTGAGCGCGCGGTCAAGGCGTTCCCGGACCGCCGGCGACGGCTCGGGGCGCGGGGACTGGGGCCGCGCGGGGGCGGTGAAGTCGCTGGCCGGGTCGTTCAGCCGCTGGTCCATGCTGCGGGTGTCCGTGCGGATCTGGACGCGCGGCTCGGGCGCGGCTTCGGGCGCCGGGCGGTAGGCCGGTTCCGGCAGATCCTCGGCGGCCGGGGCGGGACGCGCGGCGGGGGCCTCCATGACCGGGCTGCGGCGGACCGGGGCTTCCTCGGGCGCGGGCGCGGGGGCGCGGCCGACGGTCGGGTTCTGGGTCAGCGGCTCTTTCAGGCCGCGGCGGGGGGCCGGGGCTTCGGCGGTGGCGGAGCTGTCGATGCCGGTGGCCACGACCGAGACGCGGACCGCGCCTTCCAGCGACGGGTCGAGCGTCGAGCCGACGATGATGTTGGCCTCGGGATCGACCTTCTCGCGGATCTTCTCGGCCGCCTCGTCCATCTCGAACAGGGTCAGGTCATGGCCGCCGGTGATGTTGATGAGGACGCCCTTGGCGCCATGCAGGCTGATCTCGTCCAGAAGCGGGTTGGCGATGGCCTTTTCGGCGGCTTCCACGGCGCGGTTGTCCCCCGTGGCCTCGCCCGCGCCCATCATGGCCTTGCCCATCTCGTCCATCACCGCGCGCACGTCGGCGAAGTCGAGGTTGATGAGGCCCGGGCGCACCATCAGGTCGGTCACGCCCTTGACGCCCTGATACAGCACGTCGTCGGCCATGGCGAAGGCTTCGGTGAAGGTGGTCTTCTCGTTGGCGATGCGGAACAGGTTCTGGTTGGGGATGATGATGAGGGTATCGACGACCTTCTGCAGGTTCTCGACGCCCTCGTCGGCCTGCCGCATCCGCTTGGAACCCTCGAACTGGAAGGGCTTGGTCACGACGCCGACGGTCAGGATGCCCATCTCGCGCGCGGCCTGGGCGATGATCGGGGCCGCGCCGGTGCCGGTGCCGCCGCCCATGCCGCAGGTGATGAAGCACATATGCGCGCCCATCAGGTGATCGACGATGTCCTCGATCGTTTCCTCGGCGGCCTTGGCCCCGATCGAGGGCTTGGCCCCCGCGCCCAGTCCTTCGGTGACCTTGGGGCCAAGCTGGATGCGCGCTTCCGAACGGCTTTGCGCCAGCGCCTGCGCGTCGGTGTTGGCGACCACGAAGGTCACGCCGTCCAGTTGCTTCTCGATCATGTTGTTGACAGCATTGCCGCCGGCCCCGCCGACGCCAAAGACGGTGATGCGCGGGCGCAGTTCCTCGTCATCGCTCATCATCAGGTTCAGATTCATCGCCGCCTGCCCTTCTGTTTGCCTGCCGGAGCGTCGGGCGCCCGGTCGAATCTGCTTCTTTTGCCGCGAAGGTATCAGATTGAGCCTTCGCGTCACTTACCAATCGTCCGCTTTCCGCCGATTCGCCGCCCGATCGGGGCGGGTTGTGGCGGTATGCCGCCGATAGTGCAACCGGGTGCGACAGCGCGCAGCGGCAGCGCTACCAGTTGGCGCGGAACCAGCGGATCGCCCGGCCAAGGCCCGCGACCCCGGCCCGTTCGGCAGGCATCTCGAAGTCCCACCATTCGTCCTGCGGGTTGGCCGCGTGCAGCGCCAGCCCCACGGTCGCGGCATGGCAGGCGGCGGTGTGCTGCTGGGCCAGCCCCTGTATCCGCAGCGGCCGCCCGATCCGCACGTTGTAGCCCAGGATGCGGGTCGCCAGCGTGTCGAGGCCGGGGATCTGGCTGCCGCCGCCGGTCAGCACCACCTGGCGGGCGGGCATCTGGTCGAAGCCCGCGGCGTCCAGGATCTCGCGCACGCCGTCGAAGATCTCCTCGACCCGCGGGCGCATGATGCCGATCAGGTCGGCGCGGCTGACATGCCGGCGCTCGCCCCCGTGGTCGCCCGCGTTCTCGTCGGTGACGGGGATCATCTCGCGGTCGTCGCGGCCCGTGGCCTCAAGCCCGCCGTGGCGGGTCTTGAGCCATTCGGCCACCGCCATCGGCACCCGCAATCCCTGGCTGATGTCGCGCGTGACCAGCTCGCCCCCCATTCGCACGGCATCGGCGAACAGCATGTGTTTTTTCAGGAACAGCGACACGCCGGTGACGCCGCCGCCCATGTCGATGCAGGCGGCGCCCAGTTCCTGCTCGTCCTCGACCAGCGCCGCCCGGCCCGCCGCATAGGCCGCCGAGCCGAGGCCCGCGAGCTCCAGGTCGCAGCGCCGCATGCAGTGGATCAGGTTCGACACGGTGGCGCTGTCGATGGTCAGGACGTGCATGTCCACGGCCAGCCGGTTGCCCACGATGTCGCGCGGGTCCGACAGGCCGGATCGCGAATCGACCGCGAAGTTCACCGGCTGCGCATGCAGCACGTCGCGGTTGCGGCCGAAATCGGGCACGTCGCAGGCGGCCAGCACGGCGCCGATGTCGGCCTCGGCCACCTTGCCCGACCGCAGCGCCACCTCTCCGGCCAGCCCGTAGGAGGAGGGACGGCCGCCCGAGATGGTGGCGATGACGTGATCGACGCGGACCCCCGCCTGCTTCTGCGCGCCCTGGATCGCGTGGCGGACGCAGCGCTCGGTTTCGGCCATGGCCTCGATCTCGCCATAGCGGACGCCGCGGGACTGGGTGGTGAACTGGCCGATCACCCGGAACGAGGACTGCCCGGCCATCGGCCCGACCCCGTCGGTCCCGCGGAACTGGCCGGGGCCGTCGAATTCCAGGATGATGCAGGTCACTTTCGAGGTCCCGATGTCCAGCAGCGCCAGCACGCCCCGCGCCATCGCCGTGCGGCGCGCCTGCCGCATCGCCCGCTGGGCCTCGTAAAGATCGCGCATCCCCGTTCGTCCCCCTGTCCCTATCGTCAGCCGCGCGTCGCGCTTGCGGTTCTGGCGCCGCCCCCTGCCCCGTCCTCGGGGTCGATCTCGTTGCCCTCGGCGTCCAGTTCCGGCAGCCCGGCGGCGCGGCGCAGCGTGTTCTGCGCGGTCAGCCCCATCCGCAGCACCGGGCGCGCGGGGTCGCGCATGTCCACGGCCACCACATCGCGGGACAAAAGCCCGTCCTCGCGGTCGATGGCCAGAACCCGCTTCAGCGCCGGCAGCGGCCGGTCGGTCGGCAGCATGATCCGCTGGCCGCGGTCCAGCACCACGTCCCAGCGCCGTTCGCCCATGCGTTCCAGCCCGCGCAGGCGCGGCAGGATCGGGCCGATCGCGTCGATCAGCGCCAGCGCCTCGGCGGCGTGGCGGCCCGCGCCCTCGCCCGCGATCATCGGCAGGTCGGTGCGCACGTCGCGCGAGGTGACCGAGGCCACGCGATGGCCGCCCGCGTCCAGCAGGTCCAGCCCCCGCGCATGGCGCCACAGGATCGCCGGGGTCCGTTCGGTCACCACGGCCGACAGCACCCCGCCGGGCTGGATCCGCAGTTCCATCTTCTCGATCGCGTCCAGCCGTTCCGCCGCCACGCGCAGCGCGGGCAGGTCGATGTCGAAGCTGGACGCGGGCAGCGTCACCGGCAGCATGGCGCGCAGCGCCTTGTCCACGGCGGGGGATGCGCCCTCGATGTCCATGCGGTGGACCATGAAGGCGTCCTGCGACTGGACGCGGTCCACCATCGCCGTCATCGCGCCGGTCAGGTTGGCGCGGCGGGTGTCGTCGGCCAGCCATGCCCCCGCAAAGGCGCAGATCACGAGGATCGGAACGCCGACGCGGAACAGCCGCCGGTAAAGCGGCGTCAGCCACAGCCGGTTCAGCCGGTAGGCCAGCCGCGACGGTCCCGGTTCCCGCCGCGGGGCGGCGGCAGGCTGCGGACGCGCGCCCGCGCGGCGCATGGGCGCGGGCAGGCGGGCGGCCTGGAAGGTCCGGGTGAGATGCTTCAGTCCCGACACAGCGCGTCCTCCACGATCCAGCGGCAGAGCGCGGGGAAATCGATGCCCACCAGCGCCGCCTGCTCGGGGGCGAGCGAGGTCGGCGTCATGCCGGGCTGGGTGTTCGTCTCAAGGATCACCAGCCCGTCCAGGCCGCGCGAGTCGTCCCAGCGGAAATCGCTGCGCGACAGCCCCTGGCAGCCCAGCGCGTCATGCGCCCTGAGCGCGTAATCAAGGCAGGCGCGGGTGATCTGATCGGGGATCTCGGCCGGGACCACGTGGCGCGAGCCGCCCGCCGAATACTTGGCCTCGTAGTCGTACCAGCCGTCGGTCACGATCTCGGTCACGCCCAGCGCCCGGTCGCCGAGGACGGTGGTGGTCAGCTCGCGGCCCGGCGCATAGGCCTCGACCATGACCTCGTCGGGCATGTCGTCGGACAAGGGCGGGAGATTGTCGCCCTCGCGGACGATATAGACGCCGACGGACGAGCCCTCGTCATTCGGCTTCACGACATAAGGGGGCGGCAGCAGATGCTCGGCCCGCGCGTCCTCGCGGCTGGCCAGCACGCTGTCGACGACCGGCAGCCCGGCCTCGCGGAAGACCTGCTTGGCGCGGGTCTTGTCCATCGCCAGCGCCGAGGCCAGCACGCCCGAATGGGTATAGCGGTAGCCCAGCCATTCCAGCAGGCCCTGGACGCGCCCATCCTCGCCCATGCGGCCATGCAGCGCGTTGAAGACCACATCGGGACGGGCTTCCGCCAGCCGCAGGGGCAGGCTCGCGCCGTCATCCGGGCCAAGCGCGATCTCGACCACCTCGTATCCCGCCACCCGCAGCGCATCCGCGCATCCGCGCCCCGACGATAGCGACACCTCTCGTTCCGCCGAGGGGCCGCCCATCAGGACCGCTACGGTGTGGGCTGTCCTGCTCGACCTGCCCGCCACATCTGCCTTTCGCCCCGTAAGCCGGGGACTGATTCGGGGATCTTCGCCCCCGGTTCCGCCGCGCCTTGGACGGCGCTGTTCGATGCGGTGATGATAGTCACAAAGCCGTGGCCGGGGGAAGGGGGTTCGCGCGGCGAACACACGTTCCGCGCGATCAGCGCTCGCCGACCCGCACGACCTCCCACGCCAGGTCATGGCCACTGGCCGCGCGGACGCGGGCGCGGACAAGCTCTCCCAGATTCTCGAGATCGGCCGCCGTGGCCCCGCCGGTGTTGAGCAGGAAGTTCGGGTGCTTTTCGCTCATCTGCGCGCCGCCAAGGCGGTGGCCGCGCAGGCCCGCGTCCTCGATCAGCTTCCAGGCCTTGAGATCGTGGCTGTCGTCCGCCCGCCCGGTGGAACTGTAGCCTGCCGGGTTGCGGAAGGTGGACCCGGCGGTGCGGTCCTTCGTCGGCTGGGAGGCATCGCGTGTCGCAAGCTGCTCCTCCATCTTCGCGGCCAGCGCCTGCGGGTCGCCGGGCACGGCGCGGAATGTGGCGCGGGTCAGCACCCAGCCCTCGGGCAGCGCCGACGAGCGATAGGCGAATCGCAGGTCGCCGGGGGTCAGCACCCGCAGCTCGCCCTGCCGGGTCACGGCCTCGGCCTGCACCAGATGGTCGGCGACGTAGGAACCGTAGCAGCCCGCGTTCATCCGAATCGCCCCGCCGACGGTGCCGGGGATGGTGCGCAGGAAGGTCAGGTCGAGCCCGGCCTCGGCCGCGCGGCGGGCGACGTGCATGTCCAGCGCGGCGGCGCCTGCGTGGACCATGCCGTTTTCGGTCTCGACGCCGTTGAAGCCGCGGCCGAGCCGGATCACCACGCCGCGGATGCCGCCGTCGCGCACGATCAGGTTCGAGCCGACGCCCATGGGGAAGACCGGCACCTCGGGCACGAGGTTCCGCAGGAACAGCGCCAGGTCGTCTTGGTCGGCGGGCTGGAACAGCCAGTCGGCGGGGCCGCCCACGCGCAGCCATGTCAGGTCGGCCAGCGGGCGACTTTGGGTCAGCGTGCCCCGGATGGGCGGCGGGTTGGTCATCGGCATGCTCCTTCCAGCAGGCCCCGCCTAGGGCAGGGGGTCCCGCCGGGCAAGCCGGTTGCAATGCCCCGGTGCCCGCGCCACCATCCCGCGACACCGGCGCCCCTGCGCCCCAAGACCGGAGACCCGATGCCCCTGCCCGCCCGTTCCGCCGCCCTGACCGCCGCGCTGGCGCTTGGCCTTGCCGCCCCGGCACTGGCCGAGGATGCGTCCTGCGAAACCGTCCGGCTGTCCGATCCGGGCTGGACCGACATCACCGCGACCAACGGCGTGGCCCATGTGCTGCTGGAAGCGCTGGGCTACCGGCCCGACATCCGGTCCCTGTCGGTGCCGATCGGCTACGAGGCGCTGAAGACCGGGCAGACCGACGCCTTCCTGGGCAACTGGATGCCGGCGCAGCAGGCCTTCCGGGCCGATCTGGACGCCTCGGGGCAGGTCGAGGAACTGGCCGTGAACCTCGAAGGCGCCAGGTTCACGCTGGGCGTCAACGCGGCGGGCGCGGCGCTGGGGGTCCGGGACTTCGCCGATCTCGACAGCCATCGCGACGCCTTCGAGGGGCGGATCTACGGCATCGAGCCGGGGGCGCCCGCCAACCTGTCGGTCGCCGGCATGATCCAGGCGGACAAGTTCGGCCTCGGCGACTGGGAACTGGTCGAATCGAGCGAGCAGGCGATGCTGGCGCAGGTCGCCCGCAACGACCAGCAGGATACGCCCACGGTGTTCCTCGCCTGGGCGCCGCACCCGATGAACGTGGCGCACCAGATCACCTGGCTGACCGGGGGCGACGCGGAGTTCGGCCCCGATTTCGGCGGCGCCAGCGTCCATACGCTGGCCCGCAGGGACTGGGCGGCGCGCTGCCCCAACGCGGCCAGGCTGCTGACGCAACTGACCTTCGACGTGGAGACGGAGAACGCGCTGATGGCGCTGATCCTTGACGAGGCGATGACCGGCCCGCAGGCGGCGGAAGCCTACCTTGCCGACAAGCCCGACCTGATCGAGCGCTGGACCGCCGGTGTCACCACGCTGGACGGCCAGGACGGCACCGCCGCCGCCAGGGACGAGCTGCTGAAGTGAGCCGTCCCAATATCCTGATCCTGATGGCGGACCAGTTGTCGGGGGTCTGGTTCCCCGACGGTCCCGCCCCCTTCCTGCACGCGCCGAACCTGCGGGCGCTGGCGGACCGCTCGGCCCGCTTCGCCAATGCCTACACGGCCTCGCCCCTCTGCGCGCCCGCGCGGGCGGCCTTCATGTCGGGGCAGTTGCCGCGGCGGACGCGGGTCTATGACAACGCGGCCGAGTTCGCCTCCGACATCCCGACCTATGCCCATCACCTGCGCCGCGCGGGCTGGCACACCTGCCTGTCGGGCAAGATGCATTTCGTCGGCCCCGACCAGATGCACGGATTCGAGGAGCGGCTGACCACCGACATCTATCCCGCCGACTTCGGCTGGACCCCCGACTACCGCCGCCCCGGCGAACGGATCGACTGGTGGTATCACAACATGGGCTCGATCACCGGCGCGGGCGTGGCCGAGATCACCAACCAGTATGAATATGACGATGAGGTCGCCTATAACGCCTGCCGCAAGCTTTACGACCTGTCGCGCGGCGCCGATCCGCGCCCCTGGTGCCTGACGGTCAGCTTCACCCATCCGCACGATCCCTTCGTCGCCCGCCGCCGCTACTGGGACCTGTATGAAGGGGCGCCGGAACTGGAACCGCCCGCGCCGATTCCCTACGAAGAACAGGACGCACATTCGCGGCGCATCCTCGATGCCTGCGACTGGCGGAAATATGACCTTACGCCCGAGCAGGTCCGGCGCGCCCGGCAGGGCTATTTCGCCAACATCAGCTATATCGACGACAAGATCGGCGAGATCATGGCCGTGCTGCGCGACACCCGGCAAAAGGCGGTCATCGTCGTCCTGTCCGACCACGGCGAGATGCTGGGAGAGCGCGGGCTGTGGTTCAAGATGAACTTCTTCGAGCCGTCCGCCCGCGTGCCCCTGATGATCGCGGCGCCGGAAATGCCTGCAGGCCGGGTGGACAGGCCGGTGTCCACCATCGACGTGCTGCCGACGCTCGGGGAACTCGCCGGCATCTCGCTGGACGAAATCGCGCCCTGGACGGACGGGCAGTCGCTGGTTGCCGTGGCCTCGGGCGCGGCGGCCCCGCCGGTGCTGATGGAATATGCGGCGGAAGCCTCGGTCACGCCCATTGTCGGCATCCGCGAGGGCCGGTGGAAATACACCCGCTGCCTTGCCGATCCCGAGCAGTTGTTCGACCTGGACGCAGACCCCGAGGAGCGCGTGAACCTCGCGGACGACCCGGCCCATGCCGAAACGCTCTCACGGCTGCGGGCGATGGCCGAGGCGCAATGGGACCTGCCCGCCTATGACGCCGAGGTGCGCCAGTCGCAGGCCCGCCGCTGGATCGTCTACGAGGCGCTGCGGAACGGCGCCTATTTCCCCTGGGACTACCAGCCGCTCATGCAGGCGTCCGAGCGTTACATGCGCAATCACATGAACCTGGACATCCTCGAAGAAAGCAAGCGCTTCCCGCGGGGCGAATAGCGCTTCGGACGGTTTCGAATATCAGCGAGGCAGGCGAAGCGGCGGGGGGCGGAAAGCCCCCCTGCTGCGGCACTCACAGGCGCCGCCGGTGCGCCTCCCAGAAGCCGGCGATGGCGCCAAGGACGACCGAGACGATCCCCGGCACCACCACGAAGAAGATGATCGACGACCGGCGCAGCTGGTCGTCGCCGGTCAGCACCTCGAGGGTCAGGTTCCAGCCGACGATCGCCATCACGCCGACGAGGATCATCACGGCGATCAGCCCCGCAAGGCCGAAGCGCCGCCCGCTGGCCCAAGCGAGCATTCCCGGCAGGGTCACCGCCAGCGCC
This sequence comes from Paracoccus sp. (in: a-proteobacteria), assembly GCF_030536915.1. Lineage (GTDB taxonomy): Bacteria > Pseudomonadota > Alphaproteobacteria > Rhodobacterales > Rhodobacteraceae > Paracoccus. The sequence goes on along the minus strand of NZ_JAUNPC010000023.1, from coordinate 5,873 downwards.
GCCGGCAGGGCATAGTCCCCGATCATGCCCTCAGGCCGCCTTCAGCGTCAGCCGCTCGGGCAGCCCGTTGGCCCAGGCGCTGATCGTCCCCGCGCCGAGGCAGACCACCATGTCGCCCGGCCGCGCCTGTTCGCGGACGAGCCGTTCAAGGTCCGATTCGTCCATCACCGCGCGGGCGTGGCGGTGGCCATGGGCGATCAGCCCGGCCACGAGATCGTCGCGCGAGGCGCCGGGGATCGGGTCCTCGCCCGCCGAATAGACCTCGGCGATGGCGACCACGTCGGCCTCGTTGAAGCAGGTGCAGAAATCGTCGAAGAGGCTCGACAGCCGCGAATAGCGGTGCGGCTGGTGGACCGCGATCACGCGGCCCTTGGTCGCCTGCCGCGCGGCCTTGAGGACGGCGGCGATCTCGACCGGATGGTGGCCGTAGTCGTCGATGATGGTGACGCCCCCCACCTCGCCCACCTTGGTGAAGCGCCGTCCCACGCCCGCGAAATTCGCCAGCGCATCGCGGATCTGCGACCGCTTCAGCCCGAGGTGACGCGCCACGGCGACGGCCGACAGGGCGTTGGACACGTTGTGGTCGCCCGGCATCGGCAAGGTGCAGCCTTCGATCATCGGCACCTCGCCGTTGTCGTCACGTTCGCCCTGCAGGGCCACGTCGAAATGCGCGATGCCATCCTCATAGCGCAGGTTCACGGCGCGCACGTCGGCCTGGGCGTTGAAGCCGAAGGTCACGACACGGCGGTCGGTGACGCGGCCGACGAGGCTTTGAACCTCGGGGTGGTCGGTGCAGCAGACGGCGAGGCCGTAGAAGGGGATGTTCGACACGAAGTCAGTGAAGCCCTTCCGCAGCGCGTCGAAGCTGCCCCAGTGCTCCATATGCTCGGGGTCGATGTTGGTGACGATGGCGATGGTCGCGGGCAGGCGGTTGAAGCTGCCGTCCGATTCGTCGGCCTCGACCACCATCCACTCGCCCGCGCCCGCGCGCGCGTTCGACCCATAGGCGTGGATCACGCCGCCGTTGATGACGGTCGGGTCCAGCCCGCCTGCGTCCAGCAGCGTCGCCACCATCGTCGTGGTGGTGGTCTTCCCGTGCGTCCCGGCAATGGCGATGTTGGATTTCAGCCGCATCAGTTCGGCCAGCATCTCGGCCCGGCGGACGACGGGCAGGCCGCGGCGGCGGGCCTCCTCAAGCTCGGGGTTGCCCTTCCTGATGGCGGTCGAGATCACGACCACGCCCGCGTCGCCGATGTTCTCGGCCCGCTGGCCCTCGAAGACCGTGGCGCCCAGCTTTTCCAGCCGGTCGGTGATCTTGGACCGCTTGGCGTCCGATCCCTGGACCGTATAGCCCAGCGTCATCAGCACCTCGGCGATCCCGGACATGCCGATGCCGCCGATGCCCACGAAGTGGATCGGCCCGAGTTCTCCGGGAAGCTTGGTGGCTGCGTTCATGGGGTCAGTTCCGTCACAAGGTCATGCAGTCGGGCCGCCGCATCGGGGCGGCCCAGGGAGAGCGCGGCTTCCGCCATCCGGCGGGCGCGGGATGCGTCCGTCAGGATCGCCCGCAGATCGCGTGTCAGGCTGCCCGCGTCCAGCACGGATTCGGGCAGCACGACCGCTGCGCCGGTTTCCGCCAATGCGCGGGCGTTGGCGGTCTGGTGGTCGCCCGCCGCCGCCGCATAGGGAATAAGGATCGCGGGCCGCCCGATCACGGTGATGTCGGCGATGGAGGACGCCCCCGCCCGGCTGACGACAAGTTGGCAGGCCGCAAGCCGTTCCGGCACGTCGGTGAAGAAGGGCTGCACCTCGGCCCGGATGCCGGCGTCCGCATAGGCGCGGGTGACGCGCCCCGCATCCTCGGCCCGGGCCTGATGGCTGACCTGCAGCCGCGCCCGCAATTCGTCCGGCAGGGCCGCCACGGCGGCGGGCACGGTCTGCGACAGCACCCGCGCCCCCTGGCTGCCGCCGATCACCAGCAGCTTCAGCAACCCGTCGCCGGGCGGCTGATAGGGCGCGCCTGCCTGGTCCAGCACCGCCTGCCGCACCGGGTTGCCGACATGCAGGCCCCTGACCCCCTTGGGCAGATCGGTCGGCCATGTGCCGCAGGCGACCCGGTCCACCCGGCGGGCCAAGATGCGGTTCACCCGGCCCATGATGCCGTTCTGTTCATGGAT
>NZ_JAUNPC010000023.1:0-3596 GCF_030536915.1 Paracoccus sp. (in: a-proteobacteria) | reverse complement strand
GCCAGCGCCTGCGCAGGGAACATGTGCCCACCGGTCCCTCCGGCGGCGATCAGCGCCAGCCTTCCGTTCATCGGCCCGGCCGCCCCAGCACGTCGGCCAGCGCGTTCTGCGGCCGCGTGCGGGTCAGCGCCAGCAGCATCCCCAGCGTGATCCCCGAGGCGATCACCGACGAGCCGCCGTAGCTGACGAAGGGCAGCGTCATCCCCTTGGCCGGCAGCAGCCGCACCGCCACGCCCATGTTGATCAGCGCCTGCACCCCGAAGGCGCAGGCGAGGCCCGTCCCTGCGATGCGCGCAAAGGGATCGCGTTCCCCCAGAAGCCGCCACAGCGAGCGCACGACAATGGCGCAGTAAAGCGCGATGATCGCCAGGACCATGACGAAGCCGTATTCCTCGGCCGCGACCGCGATGATGAAGTCGGTATGCGCGTCCGGCAGCGACCATTTGACCGTGCCCTCGCCCACGCCCACGCCGAAGAAGCCGCCTTCCTGGATGGCGTTGGTGGCATAGCCGATCTGGGTGCGGGGATCGACGTCATTCGACAGGAAGCCGTTGATGCGGCGGGCGAAATGCTCGCTGTTGGCATAGGCGAAAAGTCCGCCGATCCCGGCCAGCCCGACCGTGCCCGCGATCAGCACCACTGGCGCGCCGGCGACGAAATACATTACCAGCCAGGAGAACAGCACCAGCGACGCCTGGCCGAAGTCCGGCTGCAGCGCCAGCATGACGATGACGGCGCCGGCGATGAAGAACGAATAAAGCTTGCCCGGAGGCCCGCCCACCGTCTGGGCCGAGGCCATGAACCAGCCGCAGATCGCGATGAATCCGGGCTTGAGGAACTCGGACGGCTGGACCGAGGCGAAGCCCAAGGACAGCCAGCGCGTCGCCCCCTTGCCGAAGTCGGTGCCGATCACCGGCAGCGCGGCGACGGTCAGGAAAGCGCCGATGAACAGCAGCACGCCAAGGCGGCGCACCTGCACCGGCGACAGCATCGAGATGACCAGCATCACCCCCAGCGCCATCCCCCCGAAGGCCGCCTGACGGGTGACGTAATAGAAGGCAGGCAGGTTGTTGCGCTCGGCCAGCGGCACGGACGCTGCGAGGCCCAGCAGCAGGCCCAGCGCGAACAGCGCCAGCACACAGGCCAGTGCCCATTTGTCCACCGTCCGCCACCAGCGTGGAAGAATCGGCTCGCCCACGCGCACGGGCGTGGCGCCGTAGACCATCTCGGTCATGGGGTCACCGCTGTCACTGCCTCTGCCTCATGTCCGGTTCGGCCCGGATCTGGGCAGGAAGATAGCGCGGAAGGCGTCGTGAGGCCAGAAATGTTTGCGCGATCAGCCGCCGGTCCGCCTCTGCGCCCTCAGGAACCCGAGGTCTGCGCCTGCCGCAGCGCATCGCGCCGCGCCAGCGCCGCGGCGGGCCAGTGTTCCGAGGCGCGGTAATAGCCGGGCATGGCCGGCACGCCCTCGGGCAGGATCACCCAAGGGCGCCGCGTGGTCACATGGATGTGGATGTCGGGCGGCACCGCGCCGGGGTCCTCCAGCGTGCCGGTGCGCACGAAGGCCAGCGCCCGGCCCATGCCGCCATAGTGGCTGAGGATCGTGGTGCGGCAATCGGCGCAGGCCACGAGGATCTGCCCCTTGCCCGAGGCCGAGGGGATCGCCCGCTCCTCGACCCGCCCGGACAGATGGACATGCGCGGTCTCGATCAGCGCGTTGACGGCGAATGCGCTGCCGGTCTCGCGCTGGCACCAGCTGCAATGGCAGCAATGGGTGAACAGCGGAGATCGGTCCAGCCGGTAGCTCACCCCGCCGCAGACGCACCTTCCGTTCATCGAGCCCTCCGCTTTGCCGCCGCCAGCCTGCATCCGGCGATGACGCCCGGCAAGCCGCAAGGGCTTGTTTCTGGCCTAAATACCCCGGGGGAGGCCGAAGCCCCCTAGCGCGGCAAGGCCTGAACCAGCGCCGTGAAATGCTCGCCCCGCTTCTCGAAGTTCGGATATTGGTCGAAGCTGGCCGAGGCGGGGGCGAGTAGCACGGTATCCCCCGGTTCGGCCTCGGCGGCCGCCCGGGCGACGGCCGCCTCCATCGTCTCCACGACCTCATGCGGCGTGTCCGACAGTTGCAGCGCGAAGTCGCGGGCGGAATGGCCGATCAGGTAGGCCTTGCGGATGCGCGGGAACAGCGGCGCAAGCGCGGCAATGCCGCCGTCCTTGCCCATGCCGCCCGCGATCCAGCGGATGTTGTCGAAGGCCAGCAGCGCTTTTGCGGCAGAATCGGCGTTGGTGGCCTTGGAGTCGTTCACCCAGCGCACGCCGCCGATCTCGGCCACCGTCTGGCTGCGATGCGGCAGGCCCGCGAAGCTGTGGAAGGCGGCCTCGATGTCGCGCGGGGCAAGGCCGATGCTGCGGCAGGCGGCATAGGCCGCGCAGGCGTTCTGGTGGTTGTGTGCGCCGGGCAGGCCCGTGATCCCGCGCAGATCGATCGACGCCACCTGCCGCCCCTTGCGCCATTCCGAAAGGAAGCCCTTGCGCGCCGACACGGACCAGCCGAAGCCGTCGAGCTTGTCCTCGACCGAGACGCGGATCACCCGGTCGTCCTGCGGCCCCTGCCCCATCTGGTTGGCAAGGTAGCGCCCCTCGTCCTCGTCCACGCCGATCACGCAGCGGTCGGGACCGCCTTCCGAGAACAGCCGCCGCTTGGCCGCGAAATAGCCGCCGAAGCCTCCATGCCGGTCCATGTGGTCGGGCGACAGGTTGGTGAAGACCGCCACGTCCGGCGTCAGCGACCGGGCAAGGTCGGTCTGGTAGGAGGAGAGTTCCAGCACCACCACCTCTCCGTCCACGGGCGGGTCGAGCGACAGGACTCCGGTCCCGATGTTGCCGCCGATCTGCGTGGGGCGGCCTGCAGCGGTCAGGATGTGGTGGATCAGCGCCGTGGTGGTGGACTTGCCGTTCGAGCCGGTGACGCAGATGACTCGCGGGGGCGTGTCGAAGACCGCCCAGTCGAGCGCCCCGAAGCTGCGGAAGAACAGCCCGATGTCGTTGTCTACCGGCACGCCACGCTTCAGCGCCTGGGCGATGGCCGGGTGTGGATGCGGATAGAGATGCGGGATGCCGGGCGAGGTGATGAGTGCGTCGATCCGGTCCCGCCAGCCCGCATCGCGGGTCAGGTCGATGAGCGTCAGTCCCTCGGCTTCCGCCTGCGCCCGCGTCTCGGCGCTGTCGTCCCAGGCGACGACATGGGCGCTACCCTCGCGCAGCGCGGCGATGGTTGCCCGGCCCGAGCGGCCGAGGCCCAGGACGGCGATGGTCTGGTTGGCGACGCCTTGGACGGGGATCATCACTTAACCCTCCATTATTCCCAGCCGCAGAACGAACAACACAACCACCAACGCAGCAACGATAATCGTAAATGACATTCGTGCTGAAGCTGGACCAGTTACAAGAAGGACCTGCCGTGCGTCTACAACCGATTGGGCTCTGCGCAGCGTCTTATGATCTTTCGCGACGGCTCCATAGAGTAACGCCCATACTATGCCAATGATCAAGAAAAGAGCCCAGCCTGCTACAAGATATGATATCAACGGACCTAG
>NZ_JAUNPC010000212.1 GCF_030536915.1 Paracoccus sp. (in: a-proteobacteria) | reverse complement strand
CGATGGTCTACCCCGGCTTCCTGTCACCGGTGCTGCTGTCCACCGGCATCCAACGCTCGTTCTCACTGTTGTGCACCCCGATGCGCTCCGACCAAGCCGCCCGCGACATCCGCAAGAAGAAGGTCGAGCACATCTCGGATGCGGCACAGCGGCGGCGGATCGGGCAGATCGAGGACGCCGCCCATTCCGCGGAGTTCGAGGACGTCTTGCAGCAGGAGGCCGACCTGACCGCCGGGCACGGCGTGCTGCGGGTGAGCGGGTTCATCGCCATCTCTGCGCCCACCACCGAGGAGCTGGACGCGGCGGTCTCGGCCATCGAGCAATCCGCGATCCAAGCCTCCTGCGAGACCCGCAAGCTCGTCGGGCAGCAGGCCGCAGCATTCACCGCCGCCGCCCTGCCCCTGGCCCGCCACATCTAACCCGCCAAGGCCGGGGTGGATTTTGAGCTCGGGGGGTTGGGGCGCACCTGCCGGGCATCCACCACCGTCACGTCTCTGGGAGGCTCGTCATGCCTACGTTCTACGATCCCGTCGCCGACGCCAGTGAGGCATCGCAGGCGCTGCGGGGCCTGGCCCACGCCAGCCGCGACTTCGCCCATCCCGAGGACGCCTACGGGGTGATCGGCGACCTGCTCGCGGGGGTGCGCTCCTTGCAGCAGTCCATCGACCAGATCGCCCAGCGACATCGCCGGCACGAGGGCCGCGCGTTCGACGATGCCGGTGACCAGGTCCTCGGCATCCGTTACGCCCGTACCGCAGCCCGGCAGCTCAACGCCGCCGCGACCGCCCTCGACGCGGTCGAAGAACAGCTCGGCGCTGCCTCCCAGACGGCCGGCCGGATCGCCTGGCACCCCGTCGGCGCGAATGCCGTCGAAGCAGAGGCGGCAGCGGTCGAGGGGCCGGTGCAACGGTGGGTGAACGTCGTGTTCCTCCAAGGCGACGAGGCCGATGCGGTGCTGTGGCTGATCGACCGCGACGGCCCCGACGCCGCGATCGAGCACCTGGCCCGCTGGGATCACGGGAAGGAGACCACCGATGCGGCAATGGAGAACGGCTACGTCTACGACACCCCACCGGCCAGCGCCCTCGACAAGGAGACGGTCTCGGGCGAGTACACGATGATCTCCAACCCCGACCTGGGGCACGTCGCCCTGTACCGGCAGCATCCGATCCCGCCCGAAGACAGCCTCGACGCCGAGACCCCCGCGCCAGCGCCGACCGCACCGACCAGGGCCGTCGGAGGAGTCGCCAGGGGCGCAGGGGGTGCGGCGGCGGCCGGTGCCGCACTGAGAGCCGGAGCAGCGGCGACGGCCGGCGCGGCGATCTCGGGCCGCGCCGTCGGGTCGCGCAGTGCTGTCGGACCGCGCAGTGCCGCGGCTCGCGGGCGGAAGGAAGCAGGAGCGAGGGCGGCGAAGCGCGAGCCCTCGTCGGCGGAGACGGATGGGTCGTGGTTCGCGCATCCCGGTGTCGCGGCCGTTGCACGTGACCGCGGCCTCGGCCTCTCGTAGGCGCCTTCGTATCCGGTGCCGTCGACCCCTCTGAGCGGGTCGGCGGCACCGCGTGCGTCTGCGTGTGCACCTGACAGGCGTCCCGTCCTTATCTACCAGGGAGGCTTGTGATGCCCACCTACTCCTATCCCGCCGCGTTCGCGTTCGAGGCCGCCCGGAACCTGCGCGAGCTCGCCACCGCCGGGCAGCTGGAGGCCACCGGGGCCGGGGCGCACTCGCTAATCACCGACCTGCATGAGGCGGCGAGGGCGATGCGGCAGGTGCTCGACCAGCTCGCTATCGCCCACTCCGTCCCCGCTCTTTCG
>NZ_JAUNPC010000211.1 GCF_030536915.1 Paracoccus sp. (in: a-proteobacteria) | reverse complement strand
CGGCCGCCTTCCCATAGGTCAGGCGAAAACTCTGTTCTAGCGTGCGAGGGTCGGATTCCTGGTGGGTCGCCACGATGCGAATCGGGATTTCCCCCGCTGTCGCCCGGAACCTGTGAAGGATCGGGTTGAGCCATTTCTGCAGCAGTGTCGGCAGGCCTGATATCGTCAGCTCGTCGTTCAGCCGGTGACTGGCGATATAGTCCTGCGCCAGAAGCAGGCGGTCGAACCCTTGCGAGATCAGGTCGTGATAGGACCGCGCCGCTGGGGTCAGCATGGCCCGGCGGCCGTCCTTGACGAACAGCGGCAGACCCACGTGCGACTCCAGCAGCTTGAGTTGCTGGCTGATTGCGCCCGGGGTGACCCCCAGCGCCCGCGCGGCGCTGTTGACCGAGCCCAGCCTGCCGAAAGCCTCGAACGCCTGCAGCGCGCGCAGCGGCGGAAGCGCCGTATTCACGTGATCCGTTCTCCTCTGTTCCGGCGCACAGTTTAGCGTATCTGACAGATAGGCCAACCAAACTGATTTGTGGGGTACGCCATATGGCCGTAGTTCTTAAGTCTAGACATAAAAATGCCGCCACCGCCTTGCCGGCCCGGGCGTCTTCACCACAGGGAGCACGAAACACGATGGCCTTGCTGACCACCCGACGTTCGCTTCTGCTTGGGGCGGGGGCGATGTCCACCGCCGCCGTGCTGGGGCTGCGGCCCGGCCGCGCCTTGGCGCAGGACGCACCCCCCCGCAAGGGCGGCACCTTCCGCCTGGCGGTCGCCGATTTCGACACCGCCGAGACCCTGGACCCTCAGCTCAACGAAAGCCGCTTCATGATGCAGCTGCAATACCAGCTGCGCAACTGCCTGATCGAGGTCGGGCCGGGCGGCAAGCTGGTTCCCGAGCTTGCGACCGAATGGGGCAGCAACGACGACCTGACCGAATGGACCTTCAAGCTGCGCGACGGGGTCGAGTTCCACAGCGGCAAGACCATGGCCGCCGATGACGTGGTCTGGTCGCTGAACCTGCACCGCGGCCCCGACACGGTCTCTGAGACCAAGGCCCTGTTCGAGCCCGTCACCGACATCCAAGCGACCGGCCCGAACGAGGTCCGTATCACGCTGGCCGCGCCGAACTCGGGCTTTCCGTCGCTGTTGAGCATGGTGACGATGCTGATCGTGCCCGCCGAGGACCGTGATTTCGACAAGGGCATCGGCACCGGCGGCTATACGCTGGAAAGCTACGAGCCGGGCGTCGGCAGCCGCGTGAAGCGCTTCCCGAATTACTGGAAGGAGGGCCGCGCCCATTTCGACGAGATCGAAGTCAAGTGCATCGCAGATGTGAACGCCCGCATGACCGCGCTGCAGACCGGCCAGGTGGATGCCATCGCCTTCGTGGACACCACGACCGCGGACCTGCTGAAGTCGATGCCCGGGATCAACCTGATCCAGACCAGGGGCAAGCAGCACTACGCCTTCAGCATGAACTGCACCGACCCGCTGTTCGCCAATCCGGACGTGCGCATGGCGATGAAGCTGGCCATCAACCGCCAGGAGATGCTGGACAAGATCCTCTCCGGCTATGGCTCGATCGCCAACGACCAGCCGATCTCGGAAGCCTACCAGTATCACAATCCGAACCTGGTACAGCATGTCTACGACCCCGAGAAGGCGCGGGCGCTGCTGCAGAAGGCAGGGGCCGAGGGGCTGACGGTGCCGCTGCACGTGGCCGAGGCGCCCTTTGCGGGGGCCACGAACATGGCCCAGCTCTACGCCGAACAGGCGGCGGCGGCCGGCATCACTATCGACGTCAAGCGCGAGCCGGACGATGGCTATTGGT
>NZ_JAUNPC010000132.1 GCF_030536915.1 Paracoccus sp. (in: a-proteobacteria) | reverse complement strand
CCGGCCTCGTCAGTCCAGGTGTCGTCGAAGCAGATCAGCCCGTCCGGTGACAGTTTCTCGGCTAGCGTCCGGGCGCAGTCCAGATGCATCCGGTGGCAGTCGGCGTCGTTGATGCGGCTGCCCAGAAACTGCTCGTAGCGCGCCTGACGCAGTTCGGAGTGCTTGCCGTGGTCGAAGTCATAGGCATCGAGAAAGACGTAATCGATCCTCCCCTCGAAACTCGCCAGATAGTCCTCGCCCTTGGCGGTGACGGCGGTGAAGGGCAACCCCAACCGCCGGAACATCCGCGCGGCCCGCCGGCTGTTGGCGGGGTCCATATCCACCGTGACGAAGTCGATCCCCAGTTCGGCGCAGAGCAGCGCAAGCTGGCGGGTCGATCCCTGGCCCGGCACCGTTTCGCGCGTGGTGCCGATCTCGATCATGATCCGCCGCCGGCCATCGGCAAGAGGCAGGGGCGGGTTCTGCGCCAGCTCCGCCAGCAGCAGCGCCTGGCCATGCTGGCCGGCATCGGGCGGCGCATCCTTGTGGATTGCCTTCCGCAGGGCTGATGCGGTGGCTTCATCCAGCGCCGCAAGCGGCGCAGCCAGCGCCTCGAGCGCCTGCAGCGGACGGTTCAGTTCAAGATAAAGCAGCGCGCCGGCCTGATGCAGCATCGGCAAATCGTCCGGCGTATCCTCCAGCGCCTCGGCGACAAGGCCCATGGATTGCAGCGCATCCTCGCGGCGCTGGAAATGGGCCGCCGCCAGCAGCCGCAACAGCGCGGCGTCACCGGGACGCAGCAGGCCGGCGGCCCGGTCAAGCGCTTCCGGGAATGCCGGCGCGGACAGGCAGGCATCAAGGGAAGGAATCAGGGCGCGCATCCGTGCGGCCATGGACGCTCCGGCAGGCAGGGCGGCAAGACGGTCGAGGAACCAGGACACCGCTGCGACGGATGCCCCGTCAGGGGGCAGGGTCCAACCTGTCAGTTCCGGCTGGGCCGAAAGGGGGGCCGTCATCATCGCGGTTCCCGGCACCCGCATGGGATCATGGCCCAAGCGGCGGCACAGCGCCTCGTAGGCGGGGGCGCCGCCCAGATAGTCGTTCGGCAACCCGGCACCTGCTTCTGTCCGGTCGGGCGGGGTGGCTTTAGCGGCGCCCTCTGCCAGATGCAGCAATCTCTTGCGGCAGGCCGCCCGGTCCGCCGGATCGCCTGCGTGGACCGGATAAAGCGGCAGATCCGGGTGACATTCCAGAAAGTCCAGCAGCCGAGCGCTGAATGCATCGAGACAGCCGGTGCCTGCCGCCACAAAGGCAAGCCAGGGATGGCAGGTCAGCAGCGCCCGGGGCCGTAGCCTGTCAGGCAATTCCGCAGGCACCGCATCCGCCGCTGCGACCATGAGCAGCCGCTGCCCCGACCGCGCCCGTGCCGTGCGCATTGCCTCCAACTGGTCGGGCTGTAGAAGCGGGCCGCCCGCGGCGGCGGTGTCGGGCAGGCGGACCACGTCCCATGCCACCGCGCCCTGCCACCAGACGGGGTCCAGCATCGGAAGGCCGGGCAGCGCGATCAGCAGCGGCACCTCGGCCTTCCCGGCACCTGCCGAGATCGCTTCGCATTGGCGCAAAAGGCTCGAAAGCGCCTCGCCGGTAAGGGCTGGCGCAGGGACACTGCGGGTCTCGACCATGTCGATCATCTGCTCGAACAGATGGGCGGCCCGGATCAGGTCGATGCGGCCGACGGATCTGTCTGTGTCGGCTGCGTTCAGCACGGCTTCTTGAGTCGGTCTGTCGCGGTCCCCCAGCGCCGCGCCCTCACTCCCGCGTCTGCCCCCGGCTTGTTGCGGGCCAGAGGGACGACGTTCCTCGGGCTTGCGGTCGTCCCGGCCTTCCGTGCGGCTGTCCTGTGCGGCGTGGGCATTGCCCGTCAGGCGTTGTGCGGACCGGGCTGCCCTGCGTTCCGCACGCTGGCGCGCCTTGTCCGGATTGCCGCCGCGGGTCACTGGTCGCGGCCCCTCAGCTTGCGCGGCCATTCGCGCCTGCCCTGCTCTGCCGAAGCTTCGGCCGGGGGTTCGCCCGGCAGCAGCGCAAGCGATCCCAACTGCGCGGCGGCTTCCTGCAAGCGGGGGGTCAGCTTGCCAAGCAATTCCTCCACTGCCCGCTTGTCATCCGAGAGCCGCTGATGGCTGACCTGCAGCGCTGCCAGTTCGTCGGTCCGTGCCTGCAACATCGACAGCAGCATCCCGTGATCGGCACGCATCTCGTCAAAGCCGGCCCGCGCGCGTTGGGCCAGTTCCTCGCTGTTGCGCAAGGCAAGGCGCAGCCGTCGTGTTTCGTCAGCCAGCGCCTGCAGGCGCTTGGCCGTTCCGGCCGCATCGGCCTCGGCCTTTCCAAGCGCGGCGTCACGGTCGGCTATAGTCTTCTGCGCCGTTTCGGCGGTGGTCCTTGCGGTTTGCAGTTCCGCCTCGACCGCCTGCAGGCGGCTAGCCATTCCGACAGCCTCGAACCTGGCTTTTTCAAGCGCGGCATCACGCTCAGCCAAGCTCTTTTGTGCCGTTTCTGTGGTGGTCTGCACGGCCTGCAGCTGGCCCTCGGTCGTCTGCAGGCGCCTGGCCATTTCGGCAGCCTCGGCCTTGGCCTTGTCGAGCGCCTTATCACGCTCAGCCAAGCCCTTTTGCGCTGTTTCGGCCGAGGTTCTTGCGGTTTGCAGCTCTGCCTCGGCCGCCTGCAGGCGCTTGACCATTCCGTCAGCCTCGGCTTGGGCCTTATCCAGCGCGGCATCACGCTCGGCCAAGCGCTTCTGCGCCGTTTTTGCGGTAATCTGCAGGGCCTGCAGTTGCCCCTCGGTCGTTTGCAGGCGCTTGGCTATTCCGGCAGCTTCGGACTTGGCTTTTTCAAGCGCAACGTCACGCTCAGCCAACCCTTTTTTTGCCGCTTCTGCTGTGATCTGCACAGCGTGCAATTGCGCCTCGGCTGTCTGCAGGCGCTTGGCTATTCCGGCAGCCTCGACCGTGGTCTTGTCGAGCGCGGCATCACGCTCGACAAGACCTTTCTGGGTCTTTTCGGCCACAGTTCTTGCGGTTTGCAGTTCTGCCTCAGCCGCCTGAAGGCGCCTGATGATCCTGGAGGCCTTGGCCTCGGCTTTGTCGAGCGCCGCATCACGCTCGAAAAGGTCGCGTTCCAGCGCCGTCACCCGGCGGCGCAGGTGATCGGCCGTGAAATGAAGCACCGGCCAGGCCGAATCCCGTTCATCTCTTCGCGTCAGGTTGAAGCCGCGTTCCGCAAGCCATTCCTGCAACTCGTCAGCCGTCATGGCTTCTTCGAAGAAGCGCTCTGCGCCGCAGCGCAGCGTCAGCTTCTGAACGCGCTCCAGCAACCCGTGCCTTTCCAGTCGCGAGAGCAACGCCAGTTCCTCGCCCGGCAGGTCGAGAATCAGCGTGAAGACTGCTGCGCCCAATCGCCCCGCTACTGCGGTGACAGGCACCACTGGAACGCTGCGCCGGGCCACTTCATGCAGTCCGGGGAAGATTTCGTGCAGCGTCTCTGCCGCCCGGCGCAGGCTTAAAAATCCGGGCAGCGAGTGGCGGATCAGTTCCGTCTCGCCTTCGGCATCCCCGATCGCCGCGGCAATCAATTCGACCTCGGCTCCGGGCACCGTGGGTGTGATTCCGGCCGTGCCGGCTGCGTCGAAGATCACCAGACGGCCCGCAGGTGCGGGAAGATGCGGTTCCAGCAGGGACGCAAGGCGCTGCGGGCCGGCAGCGACCACGGCCACCGATACGGGTTGGCCGGCTTTCGGAGCAGGGGTGATGGAATGGACGGTCATGGATGCGATTTCATCGGTGTGCCGGGTTTGCAGGGCAGGGTCACCAGCCGAGTGACCAAGGCGGCCTCCCCGAATCTGGCAGGCTGCAGGGAAGCAGCGGGATCACCCACGGCCCGGCACAAGCCGGGCGATGGCGCGGACCGGCTTTGTCAGGCGCCAGGACCGCGATGCCAGCACTGCCTCGATGCGCCGCTGCGCATGGGCCCGGCGCAGTTCCAGCGCCGCCTTTTGCGCCGTCAATTGCTCACGCTCGCGCCTGCCGCGCGCCTGTTCCGCCGCAAGGGCGGCCTCAAGCTCCTTCACGCGCTTTTCAAGCGCCGCGTTCTTGTCGGACAGGTCCGTCCGCAGGCTGCCTTGAAGGGCGAGATTGTCGCTGAGCAATTCGGATTTTTGCTGAAGACGCTCCAACCTGGCGGCTGCCTGGGCATTGGCCTGCCGCGCATCGGCAATCTGACGCTCCCGGTCGGCAAGCGCCTGGGCGAATTTCTGTTGGTCAGCCTTGTGCGCCTTACCGATGCTCTCGTTTGCCTTGACCTGCTCCTCAAGACGGGCTGCCAGCAGTTCCGCCCGCTCTTGAAGCTTCTGCAACTCGCCTTCGCCTTTTTCGATCTGCAGCCTGAGCTGGTCGCCCAGCAGGCTGGCCCGGGTGCGGGTGGCGGCGGCGCGTTTCCAGGCGGCAAGGGCAAGTTCCTGCCGGTCGCATCCGATGCCGAGGCCCAGGGTCACCGCTCTCAGTTCTTCGGCAAGCTCAGCGACTGCCGGGTCGCCGAGCATCACGAGTGCGAGGGTGGTGGCTTCCGGGCCGATGGCGGTCGCGGCAGGCGGCCCGGCCTCCTCCGGCAGTTCGGTCCCGGAAGGAGGCACGAGGGCCGGTGCCGCCGGAACCTTCAGCAGCCGCGCGGTCAGCAATTCCCGGGCCCTTGCCATGTCCGGGTCAAGGATCGCCGGATCGACAGGAATGATCCGCCGCCGGTCCCGGCGATGCAGGCCGAGCAGCGCTTCCGCCGCTTCCTTCCATTCGGCAAGGGCGCGATCCGGGGCCACGCCCTGCTGGATGCGCCAGGCAAGCGACCGGACCGGATCTGCCGTCAGGACCACGACCGGACCCGAGGGCATATCTGTCCAATCGGGACCGGACCGGACGTTCAGTTGGACCCCCGGCAGCGACCGGGCAATGAAATCGGCAAAGTCCTGTGCGGGAACCGGACCGTTCCCCGGCGGCAGAACAAGCGTCAGGGTGATTCTGGCCGTGCTTGCGGCCCGCTCGTCGGCCGCATCGGGCACAAGTGCGATGTTCGGCGGCCCCGCGCGATGAACCGGATGCTCGACGGCGTGGACGGTGGAAGCCAGGCGCCCGCCGGTCTCTTGCTGCATGTTCGTCTCGGCCATGATGTGACTGTCCTGGAACTGATCCCTTCGGGGCGCTCCTATGCCATTTTCCCTTGTGCTGCATCCTTTTTTTCAACCTTTCGCATATGCGGCGACCTGGCCCGCGACATTGACATCCGCGTTGCGGCACGGGATACCCGTCCGGTTTCGATAGCGGAGCGGGACGCCATGACCGCCGTCAGTCTCATCATCCCGGCATTCGACGCGGCAGATTTCCTTGACGCGACGCTCCGATCGGTCAGCCAGCAGGATCTGGCGGATTTCGAATGCCTCGTCGTTGACGATTTTTCCAGCGACGGCACCCTCTCCATCGCCAAGGGCTGGCGCG
>NZ_JAUNPC010000022.1:37163-41083 GCF_030536915.1 Paracoccus sp. (in: a-proteobacteria) | reverse complement strand
GGCGCCCGGTCGGGGTCCTCATGCGTTTCGATGAAGACGCCCGCCACGCCGATGGCGACGGCGGCGCGGGCCATCACCGGCGCGAATTCGCGCTGGCCCCCCGACGATCCGCCCTGGCCGCCCGGCTGCTGGACCGAGTGGGTCGCGTCCATCACCACCGGCCAGCCCGTCCGCGCCATGATCGGCAGGGACCGCATGTCCGCGACCAGCGTGTTGTAGCCGAAGCTGACCCCGCGTTCGGTCAGCAGGATGCGCTCGTTGCCGGTCGAGGCGACCTTGTCGGCCACGTTGCCCATGTCCCAGGGGGCAAGGAACTGGCCCTTCTTGACGTTCACGACCGCGCCGCTGCGGCCCGCGGCCAGCAGCAGGTCGGTCTGGCGCGACAGGAAGGCGGGGATCTGGATGATGTCCGCGACCTCGGCCGCGCGTATCGCCTGCGCCTCGTCATGAACGTCGGTCAGCACCGGGCAGCCGATCCGGTCGCGCACGGCGGCCAGCATCGCAAGCCCCTCGTCGATGCCCACGCCGCGCCTGCCCGACAGCGAGGTGCGGTTGGCCTTGTCGTAGCTGGCCTTGAAGACGAAGCCCGCGCCCGCCTTGGCGCAGGCTTGCGCCAGGGGCTCGGCGATCGACAGGGCATGGTCCAGCGTCTCAAGCTGGCAGGGACCGGCGATCAGGACCAGCGGCAGGTCGTTGCCGAATGTCACGCCCCTCACGGCGACGTGGCGCGGGGCGGCGCTCATGACGACACCTGTTCGCGCAGGATCGAGGCGGTCAGCGACATCATCAGATAGATCCCCGAGAAGATGAGAAAGGCCACGATCGTGTTCTGCAGCGCCTTGGGATAGGTCGCCGCGTCGGGCGGAACCGGGGCCACCGACAGCGAGAGATAGCGCACCTGCTTGTTGGCCTCGACCCGCGCGGCCTCCATCTGCGTGGCGGCGGCCGCCAGCAGTTGCTGCCGGGTGGCGAGGTCGCTTTCGGCGATCCGCAACTGCCCCGTGATCGCGGCCAGCGAGGCACGGTTGCCGGTATTCTCGGTCAGTTGCGCGCGGGTTTCCGCGATCATCTGCTCGATCCGGCTGATGTCGCCCTCGACGCCCTGCACCCGGCTCTGGTTCGGGCGGGGGTTGGACAGAAGCTGTCCCAGTTCCAGCCGCTTCTCGGCCAGTTGGGTTTCAAGCGAGCCGATCCGGCCCATGACCGCGCCGCTTTCGGCCATCGGGTCCAGCACCCCTAGCTGCACCTGCAGTTCCTGGATGCGGTCCTGCGATTCCAGCACCTTCCGCTCGGCATCCGCATAGCTTTCGGCGGCGCCCTTCATCTGGTCGTCGCGCAGGCGGGCGGACATCTGGTCCACCTGCCCCTCGGCATAGCGGATGAGCGCCAGCGAGAACTGCTCGGACAGTTGGGGGTCAGGGGCGATCACCTCCATGTTGATGACGCCCTCGGTCGGGTCATAGCCGATCTTCACCGACTGCTCGTAAAGCTTGTAGGCCTGTTCGGCGGTCGCATCCTCGGGCAGCCGCAGCAGCGCGTCGATCGCCGGGTCCTGGAAGGCGCGGGTGAAGCCCAGGTCGTCGTCCAGCCGCAGCATCGCCCCCCGCGATGTCAGGTAGCTTTGCACCGACACGCTGTCGGGGTTGGTGGCCATGGGCGACGCGCCCAGCAGGCCTGCCGATTCGCCGCCGAAGCCGCCATCGGCGGTCTGGATCAGGAACTGCGAATGGGTCGCGTAAAGCGGCGTCGCCTGGGTGAAGTAATACCAGCCCGCCATCAGTGTCGGCAGGCCCACGAAGAAGGCAAGCCGCGCCATCAGGAAGGCCAGCCTCTTGCGGCGGCGGCGGGCGATGTCGCGCTGGATGCGGTAGATTTCCGCCGCGCGCCGTTCCTCGGTCAGCGCCTCGCGCGAGGGCAGTTCGGGACGCCGTGGCGGGCCGACCTCGCCGGGCGGGGGCAGGGGCACGATCTCGCGGCTGCGGCTGCGCTGGGGCCTTCCCCCCGGCACGGTGGCCGGGGCAAGAGGCGAGGGCGCGGCCTGCGCCTCGTGGCCCGCGTCCGACAGGATCTTGCCGACCGCGCCCCGGTGGAAGGGGTCGATGCCGCGCTGGCGCAGGCGCAGCACGGCCTCGTATTCCGAGGAAACCTCGATCTCGTGCATGGCCGCGATGCGCGCGGCCATCCGCAACTGGCGCGAGGTCAGGTTCTCGGCCCGGATCGCGGCCAGCGCCTCGGCATCCGCGTCAGGGGGCGGCTGGGGACCCGCCGGCGCGTTCGCCGCCTGCAGCGGGGCCGCGGCGTCGGCCCCCGGGAAACGCATGCTGCCGAAGCCGTCGTCGGTGTTGCCGAAGGGCATGTCGCCGCCCGGCCGGTCTTGTGCCGCGGGCGGACCCGCAGGCTCGGCTGACCGGGCGCCCTTGTGCACCTCGACCCTGACGCCCGTGCGCGCAGGCTCTGCCTCGGCGCGGGGCGGGGCGGGGTCGGGCCGGGCGGCTGTTCTTGCCGCTTCGCGGGCGGCGGCGACGGGGGACTCGGACGGGCTGAGATGGAAGCGGCGGACCTTAGGCGGTGTAGTCATAATACTGTTTGGCCTCGTCCAGGGAATCGAACATGTAAAGACGCCCATCGCGCAACACGCCCGCGCGGCGGCAGAATTTTTCCAGCGTAGCGGGCTGGTGGGACACCACCACCACGGTCGCGGTCTTCAGCCGGTCATACAGCACGCTGCCGGCCTTGCGGTTGAATTCCACGTCAGTCGAACCCGGCATCCCCTCGTCAATCAGGTAGATGTCGAAATCCAGCGCCAGCAGCAGCGAGAATGTCAGCCGCGACCGCATCCCGGAACTGTAGGTGCCGACCGGCTGGTCGAAATATTCGTTGATATCGCAAAGCCAGCGGCAGAAGGCCGAGACGTAATCGGGGTCCAGCCCGTAGATCCGCGCGATATAGCGCGCGTTCTCGTTGGCGGACAGCTTGGGTATCACGCCGCCCATGAAGCCCAGCGGGAATGACACCCGGCAATCGGCGCGGATCGTGCCCTCGTCGGGCTTTTCCAGCCCGCACATCATGTTGATGATGGTGGTCTTGCCGGTCCCGTTGGGCGCGAGGATGCCCAGCGACTGCCCCAGTTCCACCCGGAACGAGGCCTGGTCGAGGATGACCTTGCGCTGCGTTCCGGTCCAGAACGACTTTGAAACGTTGTCGAATTCCAGCATCCGGCGAAAAGGCGCATGAGACATCGGGCGCCAGCCGCCCGCTTCAGGGGCCGAACATAGGGCGCAGACGACCTTATGTCCAATCAAACGCAGCGGATCGTGAGAATGCGAGGTGTTATCGGCCCGCCGCGTTCCTATCTGAACGCCCATGAACGACCTGTCCCCGCCCGAAGACCTGCCCGTCGCCGCCGAGTTGCGCGGCTGCCGCCTTTGCGCCGACCGCTTCGCCCTGACGGCGACGGGTCATGCCCCGCGCCCCGTCGTCTGGTTCGCCCGCGGCGCGCGGGTGCTGGTGGCAAGCCAGGCGCCGGGGATGCGGGTCCATAACTCGGGCCGGCCCTTCACCGACGCCTCGGGCCAGCGGCTGCGCCGCTGGATGGGGGTGGACGAGGCCACCTTCTATGACCGCTCGCGCGTCGCGATCGTGCCGATGGGCTTCTGCTTTCCGGGCTATGACGCCAGGGGGTCGGACCTTCCGCCGCCGCCGCTCTGCGCGGCGACATGGCGGGCGCGGGTGCTTGAGGAACTGCAGCCCCGCGTCACCCTGCTGATCGGCGGCTACGCGATCCGCTGGCATCTCGGCCTGCGGGACGTGACCGCCGCCGTGGCGGGCTGGCGGGACCATGCGCCGCGGGTGTTTCCCTTGCCTCACCCGTCATGGCGGAATACCGGTTGGCTGAAACGCAACCCGTGGTTCGAGGCCGA
>NZ_JAUNPC010000022.1:3218-37063 GCF_030536915.1 Paracoccus sp. (in: a-proteobacteria) | reverse complement strand
ACCCGTCATGGCGGAATACCGGTTGGCTGAAACGCAACCCGTGGTTCGAGGCCGAGCTGGTCCCCGAACTGCGCCGCACGCTGGCCGAGGTGCTGTGACGACGCCCCAGACCGAACTCGACCGCCTTTGCGCGCATGTGCCCTTTCACGACGCAGGGCCGGTGCAGCGCGCGGCGATGCTGCGGCGGCTGGCGGACACGGAACTGCACGCGGCCCTTGTGGCCGAGCCTGCGGGCGACCGGGCCGAGCTGCGGATGTTCGACCTGCCCGGCGGCGCGGTGGCGCTGGCCTCCGACGACGAGGCCGCGCTTGCCGGGTTCCTCGGCGGGCCGGTGGCCCATGTCTCGCTGCCCGGCCGGGTGCTGGCGCGGGAACTGGCCGGGGCGGGCCGGGGCCTGCTGGTCAACCCCGGCCGCCCCTCCGAGATGCTGCTGGACGCGGGCGCGCTGGGCTGGCTGATCGCCGCGCTGTCCGAGACGCCCGAGGCGGGCGAGGCCGCCCCCCGCCGCCTGATCCCGCCGCGCCCCGATGCGGTCGGGACGGTGGCCGAGCCGCTTGCCGCCCGGCTGGGCGACATGGCGGGGATGGTGGCGGGCGCGGCGCTGGTGGGCGTGGACTGGCAGGACGGGCGGCAGGGGCACCTGATCGTCGTGGCGGGCGCCGGCAACCCCGACCGGCCGGCGATCGCCAAGGCCCTGGCGGAACTGATCGCCTTCCTGCCCCCGGTCGAGGGCGGCGTCGACGTCACCTTCGAGGACCTGCCCCTGCCGCAAGGCGCCGTGCGGATCGAGGCGGTGGCCGTCCCGAAGCCCGCGCCCATGCGCCGCGACCCCGACGCGCCGCCCCGGCTGCGCTGAAGCCTCGCCTTCCGGGGCTCCTCCCCAAGCGCCTCGGGCGGCGATGTCCCAAGGCCGCGCTGACCTTCCCGCAACCCGTCCGCCTTGCTGCCCTGCAGGAAGCCTGCGCGGCGAGGGCCGACGGAACCTGGCGGCGATGATCCTGCGCTGGCCGTCAGTAGCCCCGCGCCCGGTCCACCAGATGCAGCAGCGGGCGGCCGTCCATGGCGCGGCGCAGGTTCTCGGCGGCGACGGGCGCCGCCGTGGCCGGACGGGTGTCGGCGGCGATATGCGGCGTCACCGTCACGCCCGGATGCGCCCAGAAGGGATGATCGGGCGGTAGCGGCTCGCTGCGGAAGACGTCCAGCACGGCATGGGCCAGCCGCCCTTGGTCCAGCGCGGCCAGCAGCGCCTCGTCGTCCAGCACCGTCCCGCGTCCGGGGTTCAGCAGGAAGGCACCCTGCGGCAGCATCGCCAGCCTGCGGGCATCCAGCAGGTTCCGCGTGTCGGGCGTGTCGGGCAGCAGCGAGATCAGGATCTCGGCCCCTTCCAGTGCCTGCGGCAGCGCATCCGCCCCCAGCACCCGCACCCTCGGAACCGCCCGGCCCGAGGCGGACCAGCCCGTGACGGGAAAGCCCACGCCCTGCAGCCTTGCCGCG
This sequence comes from Paracoccus sp. (in: a-proteobacteria), assembly GCF_030536915.1. Taxonomy (GTDB): domain Bacteria; phylum Pseudomonadota; class Alphaproteobacteria; order Rhodobacterales; family Rhodobacteraceae; genus Paracoccus. Next base: position 35,569 of record NZ_JAUNPC010000022.1, on the reverse strand, counting down.
ACGGCACGCCCAAGTTCGCCCATCCCGAGGATCGTGACCGGGCGCTCCGACGCCAGCGGCGGCACCAGCCCGTTCCGCCATACGCCGTCCTGCTGGTACCGATCCATGCCCAGATGCAGCCGCATCGCCCAGCCGAGGCACCATTCCGCCATCCCCTGCGCCAGCCCCGGATCGACCATCCGGCACAAGGGCTGGGTCAGCGTCCGGTTGCCGACGATCCGCTCGACCCCGGCCCAGAGGCTTTGCACCACGCGGGCGCGGGTGAAGGGGCGGAAGTCCATCGGCTCGCCCGTCCGGGGATAGCCCGGCGCATAGATCAGCGCGTCGAAGTTGGCAGGATCGCCCTGGCGGCACAGTTCCATTTCCGGGCAGGCGGCGCGCAGGGCGGGGGACCATTCGTCCCAGAGGCGGGCAGGGGCGGCGAAGAAGACGCGCATCAGCGGGGCCTGTTCACATGGGCGGATTGGACAAGCCCGAAGGCCATCAGCAGGATCATCAGCTGCGTGCCGCCATAGCTGACCATCGGCAAGGGCACCCCCACGACCGGCATCAGCCCCATGACCATCCCCATGTTGACGGCGAAATACAGAAAGAACGTGCCCCCGATCCCCAGCGTCATGAGGCTGGCGAAGCGGTCGCGGTTGGTCATCGCCGAATAGATGCAGAAGGCGATGATCAGCGCGTAAAGGCCCAGAAGCGTGATCGAGCCGACGAAGCCGAATTCCTCGGCAAGCGTGGTGAAGATGAAGTCGGTGTGCTTTTCGGGCAGGAAGTTCAGCCGGCTCTGCGTGCCCTGCATGAAGCCGCGCCCCGACCAGCCGCCCGATCCCAGCGCGATCTGCGCCTGGGTGATGTTGTAGCCCGCCCCCAGCGGGTCGGTCGTCGGGTCCAGGAAGGTGTCGATGCGGCGGTACTGGTAGTCGTGCAGCAACTGCCATTCCGTCCCGCGGCTGCGCATGACCGCGAAGACCAGCCCGCCCACCGCGCCGATGACGGCCGCGAAATACCACAGGCTGACGCCCGCCACGAACATCATGATGCCCCCGCCCGCGACCAGCATGACCGATGTGCCAAGGTCCGGCTGCGCCAGCACCAGCCCGGTCGGCAGCAGGATCAGCGCCACCGGGATCAGCACCCACAGGGGCCGCGACACGCGGGCAAGGTCCAGCCAGGCGTAATAGGTCGCCAGCACCAGCACGAGCGCGATCTTGCTGATTTCCGACGGCTGCAGCTTGATCGGCCCGAGGTCCAGCCATCGCTGCGCCCCCATGGCGTTGTGGCCGACGATATCCACCGCCAGCAGCAGCCCGAGGCAGACCACATAGGCCGCGACCGAGATCGAGCGCCAGAACCAGACCGGGGTGAAGGCCAGCGCGATCATGGCGACGAAGCCGACGGCAAAGCGTTCCACCTGCGGCTCGACCCAGGCCTCGGCCCGGCCGCCCGCGACCGAATAGAGCATCAGGAAGCCGGTCGAGGCCACCGCCGCCAGAAGAAGGGTCAGCGGCCAGTTCAGATGCAGGATCTTGCGCCAGCCGGCCGGCGCATGGTCGGGCTTGTAGTCGAGATAGCTGCTCATTCCGCCCACCTCATGCCCGCGCCCGCCCGGGGCCCGCCTGCGCGACAGGCGAGGGCGCTAGCCGCATCCGGCCCAGCATCTCGGCGATCCCGTCGCGCTGGCCGGGCGGATAGGCGTCCAGCGGCGGCAACCCGCCCGCCAGCGCGTAAAGCAGGATGTCCCGCGCGATGGGCGCCGCCACCGCAGATCCGCCGCCGCCATGTTCCACCACGACCGACACCGCATAGCGCGGGGCATCAACGGGGGCGTAGCAGACGAACAGCGCATGGTCGCGGCGGTTCCAGGGCAACTGGTCGTTGCGGATGACGCCGCGGGCGCGTTCGGCGGCGGTGATGTTGCGGACCTGGCTGGTGCCGGTCTTGCCCGCCATCCGCCATTCCGCCCGGTGGATGCGGGCCCGCGCGGCCGTGCCGCTGCCGCCGTTCATCACCGCGTCCATCCCCGCACGGGCCGTGGTCAGATGCGCCGGCGACAGCCCTAGGTCGGCAAAGACCGGATCGGGGGCGACCACGCCTTCCACGGCGCGGACGAGGCGCGGCCTGACCTCCAGCCCCGTGGCGACCCGTGCGGTCATCACCGCAAGCTGCAGGGGCGAGGCCAGCACATAGCCCTGCCCGATCGAGGCGTTGATGCTGTCGCCGACATGCCATTCCTGGCCGTGGCGCGCCCGCTTCCAGGCGCGGTCGGGGGCGATGCCTTCGGCAATGGCGGACATGGGCAGCTCATGCCGCACCCCGATCCCCAGCCGCCGCGCCATGGCGGCGATGCGCTCGATCCCGATCTTCTGCGCCAGTTCATAGTAATACACGTCGCATGAGCGTTCGAGGCTGGCCACCGCCGCGACCGAGCCATGGCCGCCCCTGCTCCAGCAGTGAAAGCGGCGGCCCGCGACCGTCGTGTGGCCGGGACAGTGAAAGCGGGTGCCCGCATTGATCAGCCCCGATTCCAGCCCCGCCAGCAGCGTCACCATCTTGAAGGTCGAGCCGGGCGGATAGACCCCCTGCACGGTCTTGTCGGCCAGCGGGCGGTGGTCATGTTCCATCAGCGCCCTGTAGTCGGCGCCGGAAATCCCCCGCACGAACAGGTTGGGGTCGAAGACCGGCGACGATGCGCTGGCGAGGATGTCGCCGTTCCGCACGTCCATCACCACGGCGGCGGCGCTTTCCTCGCCCAGCCGCTGGACAGCGAAGTTCTGCAACCCCGCGTCCAGCGTCATCTGCACCGTCTCGCCCTGCTGGCCCTCGATCCGTTCCAACTCGCGCATCTCGCGGCCGGCGCTGTTGACCTCGACCCGGCGGGTGCCGGCCTTGCCGCGCAGCCGGTCCTCCAGCTTGGCCTCGACGCCCAGCTTGCCCAGTTGGAACTCGGGCAGCATCAGCACGGGGTCGGGGTTTTCCATCTTGGACAGGTCATAGTCGGACACGGGACCGACATAGCCCAGCACATGGGCGAAATCGCCGGCGCGCGGGTAGTTGCGCGACAGGCCGGCCTCGGGCGTGACGCCGGGCAGGGCAGGGGCGTTGACGGCGATGGATGCGAACTGGTCCCACGTCAGGCGGTCGGCGACGATCACGGGGGTGATGGCGCTGCGCTTGTCGATTTCCGTCAGTAGCGCGGCCACTGCCGTGTCGGTCATCGGCACAAGCTGCCGCAGCCGGGCAAGCACCATTGCGGGGTCGCCCGCCTCTTCTTTCGTGATGGTGGCGCGGTAATTGGCCTCGTTCCCGGCGATGACGATGCCGTTGCGGTCGTGGATCAGCCCGCGCGCGGGCGGCAGCAGCCGGATCTTGATCGAGTTGCCGTCGGACAGCAGCCGGAACTCGTCGGCGCGGTCCAGTTGCATCGTCTTCAGCCGCCAGCCCAGCGTCGCCACCACGGCGGCCTGGATCGCGCCCAGCATCAGGGCGCGGCGGCGGATGCTGCTGCTGCTGTCGGAAATGTCGCGGGCGGATTTCTTCATGGCTCAGGCAGGTTCAAAGGCGTCGTGCCGATTGCGGCGCAGCCCGAGCACCGACAGCCCTGCTGCGACAAGGGGATAAGCCCCGATCGTGGCGATCAGGCGCAGAAGATCCTGCCCCGCCGGCGGCAGCGGCGCCAGTGTCGGGGGGACAAGGAACACGGTACGGATCACCCGCTCGGCCAGCACCATCAGACCCATCAGCATCGCCACACGCAGCCATTCAACCAGAAATCCCTGGTCGCGCCAACGCTGCTGTCGCTGCCGCGCGACTTCGGTGGCCATCACGGCAAGGGCCGCGCCAAGGCCGGGGGGCTGCAGGGTCAGGATGTCGGCAATCAGCATGACCGCGGCGACCGCCAGCACGGGCACCTGCGCGGGACGCCGCAGCACCCAGACAAAGGTCAGGGCGAGTAGCCAGTCCGGCCCCGGCCAGCCGATCCGGCCGGGCGCAAGCGGCAGCAGCGCCACGACGATCAGCGCAAGCGAGGTTAGCAGATACAGGGTCAGGCCCAGAAGCTGGCGGTGGCGATAGGGGACCGGCATGGCTCAGTCGCTTGCTTGCGCTTCGCGGTCGGCCTGAGGCGCGGGCGACAGGGCAGGGGCTGGGGCGGTCGCCAGCGCGGCGGCCTGGTCGGTGGGGGTGGGGGCAGGTTGCGGCATTTGCGGGCCGATCATCCGGCCCTCGGGCGGCAGGATCAGCACGCCGCTGTCCACCAGTTGCTCAGCCGGGTGGCTGCGCAGCACGCGCAGGAACTCCAGCCGGCCGTAATCCGCCGCCAGCCGCACCCGCATCCGCCGGTCCGAGGTCTGGACCGCCTGCCCGACCAGCAGCCCCGGCGGGAACAGCCCACCGTCGCCGGATGTGATCACGCGGTCGCCGGGGCGGATGTTTTCCGGGCTTTCCATGAAATCCAGATAGGGCAGGGCGGTGTTGTCCCCCGTCAGCAGCGCCCGCTGCCCCGCAGGCTGGATCGTCACCGGCAGGCGCGAGGAGGGGTCGGTCAGCAGCATCACCCGGCTGGTGGTTTCCCCCACGCCCGAGATGCGGCCGACAAGGCCCAGCCCGTCCATCGTGGCCCAGCCTTCCAGGATGCCGTCGCGCGCCCCGCGGTTCAGCAGCACCGACTGGCGGAAGGCGGTGCCGCTGTCGGCCAGCACCACGCCCGAAACCCCCGTCAGCGCCGGGTCCAGCCGGACGTTGTTCTGCGCCAGCAGCTTGGCGTTTTCCTGTTCCAGCTGGACGGCGGCCTCTTTCCAGGCGCTCATCCGCTGCAACTCGCGCCGCAGTTCCTGGTTCTGCTCGTATAGCCGCTGGTAGGACTGGAAGCTCGCGGCCATGCGGCTGGCCGCGGTGACCGGCGCCATCGCCCAGTCCATCGAGGGCAGGAAACGGTCCACGACGGCCGCGCGCATCCGTTCCGCGCGCGGGCTGTCGATGCGCCAGAAGACGAAGACCGCCATCAGCACCATGACCAGAAGCGCCACGAGGATGCGGCGCACCGGCTTGGCATAGTCATAGCCGCGGCGGGCCATTCAGGCCGCCTCAGCTGTCGTAATCGATGACGTGGCGCAGCTGCTTTTCGTATTCCAGCGCCTTGCCGGTCCCCAGCGCCACGCAGTTCATCGGCTGGTCGGCAAGGCCGACCATCAGCCCCGTCTGCTCGCGGAGCGCAAGGTCCATCTCGCCCAGCATCGCGCCGCCGCCGGTCAGCATCACGCCCCGGTCCACGATGTCGGCGCCGAGGTCGGGGGGCGTCGCCTCAAGCGCGATCATCACCGCGTCGCAGATCTGCTGGACCGGCTCGGCCAGCGCCTCGGCGATCATGGCCTGGGTCAGTTCGACCTCTTTCGGGACGCCGTTCAGCAGGTCGCGGCCGCGCACCATCAGGGTGTCGCCGCGCCCGTCGTCGGGCATCCGGGCGGTGCCGATCGAGGTCTTGATCCGCTCGGCCGTGCTTTCGCCGATCAGCAGATTGTGGTGGCGGCGCAGGTAGTTGATGATCGCCTCGTCCATCCGGTCGCCGCCCACGCGCACGCTGCGGGCATAGACGATGTCGCCCAGCGACAGCACCGCGACCTCGGTGGTGCCGCCGCCGATGTCCACGACCATGCTGCCGGTGGGTTCCGTGATCGGCATCCCCGCGCCGATGGCCGCGGCGATGGGTTCGGCGATCAGCCCGGCGCGGCGGGCGCCCGCCGACAGCACCGACTGCCGGATCGCGCGCTTTTCGACCGGGGTCGCGCCATGGGGCACGCAGACGATGACCTTGGGCTTGGAAATCGCGCTGCGCCGGATCGCCTTCTTCATGAAATGCTTGATCATTTCCTCGGCGCTGTCGAAATCGGCGATGACGCCCTCGCGCATCGGGCGGATCGCCTCGATGCTGCCGGGGGTGCGGCCGAGCATCAGCTTGGCATCCTCGCCCACCGCCAAGACCTGCTTCTTGCCGTCCTTGACGTGATAGGCCACGACCGAGGGCTCGCTGAGGATCACGCCCTTGCCCTTGACGTAGATCAGCGTGTTCGCGGTCCCCAGATCGATCGCGATGTCGGTCGAGAACAGACCGAAGAATGCCATGGTGAAGTCCCTTCCGTGCCTGCCCGGCGCCGCTTTTCGTTCTGCCCGACCCAAGGTCGGCGGCGGCCGCGGCCCCGTATAGGCAACCCCGTCCCTCCGGGAAAGCGGATTCACGCATAAGGTGAGGGCGACCGGCGGGCGCCTGTGCTAGGCTGTCCCCCACGGGGTCCAACACGAAGGAGAGGACGCATGGCGAAGACGGTGCAACAGATGCTCGACGCGGCGAATGCCATCGTGCCAAAGGTGGACACCGCCGAGGCCCGGCGGCTGGTCGAGCAGGAAAACGCGCTGCTGGTCGATCTGCGCGACTCGGCCGAGATCGACAGGACCGGCAGGCTGAAGGGCGCGGCGGCAGTGTCCCGCGGGATGCTGGAGTTCCGGGCCGACCGGGACAGCAAGTACCACGACCCGGCCTTCGACCCGTCGCGCCCGGTGGTCCTGTATTGCGGTTCGGGCGGGCGCGCGGCCTTGGCCGGGCAGACGCTGAGCGAGATGGGCTATCACAGCGTCTACAACCTGGGCGGCTTTCAGCAGGCGGCCGATGCCGGGATGGAAACCGAGAAATGAAAAGGGGCGGCCAGCGCCGCCCCGTCCGGTTCAGTGGGAATACATGCTGACGGCCTTGGTGTCGGCGTCGGGCGCGGTCTTTTCGCGCCGCACCTTCAGCCGGTTCAGCGCGCCGACATAGGCTTTCGCGCTGGCGAGGATCGTGTCGGTGTCCGCCGCCTGCCCGGTCGCGATGCGGCCGTCCTCCTCCATCCGCACGCTGACGGTGGCTTGGGCGTCGGTGCCTTCGGTCACCGCATGGACCTGGTAGAGCTGCAGCGTCGCGTGATGGTCGAACATCGCGTCCACCGCGTTGAAGGCCGCGTCCACGGGGCCGTCGCCCTGCCGTTCCTCGGTCCGTTCTTCGTCGCCCACGACCATGGTCAGGGTCGCCATCGCGGGCTCTCCCCCGCCGCAGACCACGCGCAGCTTCTTCACCTGCAGGTAGTCGCTGTCGGTGTTGGCGCTGCTGTCCTGCATCAGCGCGACGAGGTCGTCGTCATAGACCTCTTTCTTGCGGTCGGCGAGGTCCTTGAAGCGCACGAAGACGTCGTTCAACTGGTTGGCGCTGATGTCATAGCCGAGGTCGGCCAGCTTGGCGCGCAGCGCGGCGCGGCCCGAATGCTTGCCCATGGCGATGTTGGTCTCGTTCAGCCCGATGTCGGCGGGCTTCATGATCTCGAAGGTCTCGACGTTCTTCAGCACGCCGTCCTGATGGATGCCGGATTCGTGCAGAAAGGCGTTCTTGCCGACGATGGCCTTGTTGAACTGCACCGGGAACCCCGAGACCTGCGCCACGCGGCGCGAGATGCCCATGATCTTCCTGGTGTCGATCCCGGTGGTGAAGGGCATGATGTCGTGGCGGACCTTCATCGCCATCACGACCTCTTCCAGCGCGGTGTTGCCCGCGCGCTCGCCCAGGCCGTTGATCGTGCATTCGATCTGCCGCGCGCCCGCCTCGACCGCGGCAAGGCTGTTCGCGGTCGCCATGCCCAGATCGTCGTGGCAGTGGGTGGCGAAGATCACGCTGTCGGCGCCCGGCACCCGTTCCAGCAGCATGCGGATCAGCGCGGCCGATTCGCGCGGCGCGGTGTAGCCCACGGTATCGGGGATGTTGATCGTGGTGGCCCCGGCCTTGATGGCGATTTCCACCACGCGGCAGAGATAGTCGTGTTCCGTCCGCGTGGCATCCATCGGCGACCACTGCACGTCCTCGCAAAGGTTGCGGGCGTGCGTCACCGTCTGGTGGATGCGGTCGGCCATCTCGTCCATCGTCAGGTTCGGGATGGCGCGGTGCAGCGGCGAGGTGCCGATGAAGGTGTGGATGCGCGGCCTGCGCGCGTGGCGCACCGCCGCCCAGGCGCGGTCGATGTCGGGGATCTGGGCGCGGGCCAGCCCGCAGATGACCGAGGTCTGGGCCTGCTTCGCGATCTCGCTGACAGCGGCGAAGTCGCCCTCGGATGCGATGGGGAAGCCCGCCTCGATCACGTCCACGCCCATCTCGTCCAGCATCTGGGCGATTTCCAGCTTTTCGGCATGGGACATGGTGGCGCCGGGCGACTGCTCGCCGTCGCGCAGGGTGGTGTCGAAGATGATGACGCGGTCGGGGTCGCGGGTGGTGGTGGTGGTCATGGTGCTTCTTTCTGGCTGTCGTGGGAAGAAGCCGGGCGCTGCGCTTGACTGAGCGGCGGCCCGGCGGACCCGCTCAGCGCAGCGTAAGAAGCAGCAGACCGCGGAGATTCACGACGAAACGGGCACCCGGCTGGGTGCCTGCGTCGATCGTCGTGGCCATGGGCATGATCCGCGTCATGGCGGCGACTATACCCGCCCCTTCGCGGTTGAAAAGGGGCAAGCGCGACTTTTCGCCTCAGCCCCGCTGCGAACCCCGCGCGCCGACGCGCGGAAAGTCGATCGCCGGGCAGCGGTTCTGCACCACCGTCACCCCGGCGGCGCGGGCCTTTTCCGCGGCGCCCTCGTGCATGACGCCGATCTGCATCCAGACCGTCTTCAGCCCCGGCAGGCAGGCCAGCGCCTCGTCCACGACGGGAGGCACGGATTCGGACCGGCGGAAGATGTCCACCATGTCCACGGCAAGGGATTCGGGGATCTCGGACAGCGAGCCATAGGTCGTCTCGCCCAGGATCGTCTCGCCCGCATGGCCGGGATTCACCGGGACGATGCGGTAGCCCATGTCTTGCAGGAAGCGGGCGACGCCATGGCTGGGCCGCTCGCGCTTGGGGGACAGGCCAACGATTGCAATGGTCTGGGTCTCGGACGCGATCCGGGCTATTTCGGCTGCGGTCATGCTGCGCTTCCTTCGGATTTCCGTTTTCATTGACAGGCGGTGCTTGAAATGAAAAAGCGCCCGGTCGAAACCGGGCGCAAGTCGCGGAACGAGGGACAGTGATCTGAACGAGACCGTTCCGTGGTCAGGTTCATGATGTAAATGTGCATCATTCCGCCAAAGTTCCAACCTTCTCGCGAAAACGTGAAGATTTATCGGCCAAGGCGTTTCCACTGGCTGGCGGCGCGGTCCAGCACGCCATGCGGGTCGTCGCCAAGCTGCTGTCGCGCTTGGGGCGAGCTGGTCAGGTAAAGCGTCTGGCCGATGACGACGAACAGGTCCGGCCGGCCGGGGCGGCGCTCTCCTTCCGACAGGGCCACGGGGCAGTTGCCGCCGAAGCCGGGGGCATAGGCGCGGGGATTGGCCTCGAAGGTGGCGCGGTTGGCCTCATTGGCGAAGCGCCATTCATGCCCTTTCCAGTGGGTCGAGATCGAGGGCTCGCCGCCGACGACCCGGCCCGCGTCGCGCAGGCTGACCGCGTCCATGCCGCCCAGCGCCTGCGCCTGCGCCGGGCCCAGCGGCGCGGCGGCCATGGCGGCGGCCGCAAGCAGCGCCAGAAGCGGCCGGGCAGGGCGCGGCGGTCGCCGCAAAGCCGATCGGGGCAGGGGGGCAGGCCGGGGCTGGAAATGACGATCGACAAAGGACATGCGGTCGATGTCGCATCGCGATGGCCGCCGCGCAACGCCGCGCCGCCCCGGCTCGCCGCAACGTGACGAGCCGTGCGGCCCCCCCGCAACACTCGCGCATGACGCGATCAACCTGTGCTTGCGGCATACAGCGCAATGGCCGCCGCATTCGACACGTTGAGCGACCCGAAGCCGGCGGCGGAAGGTATCCGCACCACCCGGTCGCAGGTTTCCCGCGTCTTTTCCCGCAAGCCCGGTCCCTCGGCGCCCAGCACAAGGCAGATCGCGCGGCCCCGCAGGTCCGCCAGCGCCTCGGGCAGCGCCGCATCGCCCGTGCCGTCAAGACCCAGGACGACATAGCCCATGTCCTTCAGTTCAATCAGCGCCTCGGCGAGGTTCGTGACCCGCAGATAGGGTTGGCGTTCCAGCGCCCCCGAGGCCGTCTTGGCCAGCGCCCCGGTTTCCGGCGCGGCATGGCGGGCGGTGGCGATGACGGCCCGCGCCCCGAAGACCTCGGCCGATCGCAGGATGGCGCCGACATTGTGCGGATCGGTCACCCGGTCCAGCGCCACGACCAGCGGCCGGATGCCCTCGGGGCCCCTGGTGGCGACATCGGCCAGCCTGCCCCAGCCCAGCGGCCTGACCTCGACCGCAGCACCCTGATGGACGCTGTCGGGGGCCAGCGGCACTTCGCGGTCGAAGACGCGGGCATCGACGATTTCCGGCGTCATTCCCGAAGCCGCGAGGGCATCGGCCAGCCGGTCGGCGGCATTGCGCGTCAGCACCAGCCGCAACCGGGTGCGGGCAGGGTTCATCAGCGCGTCCCGGACCGCGTGCAACCCGAACAGCCACAGCGTCTCGGCCGCGGCGGCGCGTTTCGCGCGTTCCTTGTCGATGACCCAGGCGGGTTTCTTCGGCCGGGCGGGGCGGGGGGGGTTGGTCATGATCGCTCCTGTCCACCGGGTGATTGCAGCGGGCCGGGGCGGGATGCAAGCGCGCCGGTGCGGAAGCGCTTGACCAGCGTCCGCGCCGGGGCTAATCACCCCCGGCGTCGGGCGACGTGCTGCAAGGTGCGGCAGCGGACTGTAACTCCGCCGGGGAGACCCATGCCTGGTTCGATTCCAGGGTCGCCCACCATTTTCCCTTCAGCGGGTTGGTGGCGTGGCACATTCTAGGATGGGGTGTGCAGGCATCAGCCTGCAAGCGCCTTGAAGGCATTCCTTCTGCAAGAATCATGAAGCAGCGAGAAGCTGAAGCATACCGCTGCCGATGAAGGCGCGGGCTTCGGGTCGCAGGCTGGCGTTGCCCATGTCGCATGGGAAAAAGGCCATCCCGAACGAACTATGCGTGACAGCCTTGCAGATGAGGTCTTGCGCGACCAGGCGCAGGTCAGTCCTCATGCGATTTGCGCAACTGAGCCCCTCGGACAGACACTCGTTTGACGCGGGTTTTGCGCAACCTTGGGTGCGGGGGCGGGTTCGTACTCTATCTGCACCCTGAAATGCACCTTGAGGCCTGCCTGACAAACAGTGCCGGCTCGTTGCTTGCCGGGATGCAAGCAATCCCATCAATGAAAGGATCCTGTTCATGAGTTCCACCGACACGCTTTCCCGCGCCGCGCGGCAGGCAACCCGTGCCGATGTCACGGATCGGATTGCGCGCGAGATCATCGCGGCTGAAACCGCACGGCGCCAGCAGCAGACTGCCCGCCTTCGGTCGGCGCGCCTGCGGAAAGAGGCTGCGGAGCGCGCGGCCAAACCCGTGGCCCGGGCGCAGACGCAGCGGAAAGTGGCGCGATAAGCCTTTCTCACCGTTGCCCGACCGCCGGCGATCATGTGGGGCCACCCGAATCATCTGAGGGCCGATCGCCGCTCGTGCCAGTTCCAGGGTTGTGCCCAGGTTCTTCGCCCCACCTTGCGGTCTGTGCCCGATACCGCCCATGCTTCCATTCCTGACCTGAAAGGCGGGGAAGCTCCTGCAAGCCCTTGCAAGACGAGCGACAACTGCCCATCTCGGTTCAGCAACACTTTTTTCGAACCTGTTCCTTCCGGCTCAGCTCTCGATCTTCAGCTTTGCCGGGTCGCTGCATCATACGGGCGACATTGATGAAAGGAATATCACGATGGCCAATGGCACCGTAAAATGGTTCAACGCCATCAAGAGCTTCGGCTTTATCCAGCCCGAAAGCGGATCGAAGGACGTGTTCGTTCATGTGTCCGCGCTTGAACATGCCGGCATCCACCAGCTGAACGACGGCCAGACGGCCTCGTTCGATATGGAACGTGACCGCAACGGGCGCGAGTCGGCGGTGAACCTCGTTCTCACCTAAGCGACAATCTGCGACATCCTGAAGTCTGGGCCGCCCTTGGGCAGGCCCGCCTTCCCTGAGAGCCGGCAGCGTTGCGACGCGCCGGAACTCGCCTCTTCACGAAAGAACTGACGTTGATTGAAATTAACTGGGGCAAGCCCCTGTCCTTTGTCATGTCGCCGAATGGCGACATCCAGGAAATCACCACGGCCGAGCAGGCCCGATACTGGCTGCGGAAGAAATGGCCGGTGTCGGACCATGCCCGTGACCGTGCGCTGCACCAGGTGGAAGCGGCCATGGAGTGCCTGGCTTCTGTCGGCACCGCGCGCCGGGCCTTCATCTCGGCGGCGAAGAGCGCCGGGTTCGTGCCCGCAACCCATATGGGTCAGGCTGCGCGAGCAGTCGCTGCTTGATACAGCGGCGCTGAAGGTCCGGCTTGCCGTCGGATGATAAGTCCTTGACTGAGTTCATGGGCATCGGCTTTGCCGGACCCGCTGCATTGGTTCAGAAGGCGATCATTCTGACAGCAGATGAATCCGGCGGCGGTTCGGACCTTGGGCCGGGACTGGCTGTCAAAGACTGCAGAAATCGCTGTCACGCTACATTCCGGGATGGATTCTGCGACTTATTCCTTGCCGCGGAGAGGCAGTGTTGCGTGCTGTGCGGTGGGGTGTTGCGTGGTATAAGTAATTGTAATAATTATTTAAAGATCTAAAAGGCGCCTGCCGAAGCTGTGTTGCGGATTGACTTTGCGAACGGTCTCGGATATACATTCGACATGCTGGAAGAGGTGGGCAAGCGGCCGGGTCGGTGAGACCTTGGGCCGCTTTTTCGTTTCTTGCTCGTGCGGACAGGCACCGGGGGCAGGGCATCAACAACATGGACATGAGCTTCGAGCCGGGGGGCGAACCCCTGGCGGGACCGTTCGTTGCCGGGGGGAACGAGGGGGAGCTTGGCGCGGGCGAGGCAATCGACGTCGCGGGCGAGATGTTTCGCGAAGTGGCCGAGGAGCTGCACAGGCTGAGGATCGGGCTGCGGGGCGGCAGCACCGAGGACGTCAAGGACACCGCGAGGCTGGTGCGCGACCTGCGGGTCGCGACCCAGTTGGTGCTGGAGGAAAGGAACCGAGTTGACAAGCTTCGCAAGGAAGTCGCCGGAGATGTCGGGGCCGGCCGCCTCGACCTTGCCGCCGCACGAGACGAGATCGGGCGCCGCCTGGCTTGCCTGCGCCGGGCCGGGGGAGGTTGACGCCTTCATTTCCGGGCTGTCGGACAACGCGCTGGCCAGCCTGCCGTGGCTGTTCGAGTTCTGGGCCCTGCCGCACCAGTTGCCCCCCGCGGGCGACTGGAAGTCCTGGGTGATCATGGGCGGGCGCGGCGCGGGCAAGACCCGCGCGGGGTCCGAATGGGTGCGTGCGCAGGTCGAGGGGGCTACGTTTGACGCGCCGGGGCGGGCGCGGCGCGTGGCGCTGGTGGCCGAGACCTTCGACCAAGGGCGCGATGTGATGGTGATGGGGGACTCGGGAATTCTGGCCTGCTGTCCACCGGACCGGCGGCCGGTGTGGGAGGCGGGGCGGCGGCGGCTCGTCTGGCCCAACGGGGCGACGGCCACGGTCTATTCGGCGCATGAGCCTGAGGCGCTGCGGGGGCCTCAGTTCGACGCGGCCTGGGTGGATGAACTGGCCAAGTGGAAGAAGGCCGAGGACACCTGGGACATGCTACAGTTCGCGCTGCGGCTGGGGGAGAACCCGCAGCAGGTGGTCACGACGACTCCGCGCAACGTGGGGGTGCTGAAGGCGATCCTGCGGAATGCCTCGACGGTGGTGACGCACGCGCCGACGGATGCGAACCGGGCCTATCTGGCGGAAAGCTTCCTCGCCGAGGTTCAGGCGCGCTATGCCGGGACGCGGCTGGGGTGGCAGGAGCTGGAGGGCGTGCTGCTGGACGACGTTGAGGGGGCGCTGTGGACGACGGCGATGCTGGAGGGCTGCCGGGTGGATGCGGCGCCCGCGCTGGATCGGGTGGTGGTGGCGGTGGACCCGGCGGTGACGTCTGGGGCTGCCAGCGACGAGTGCGGGATCGTGGTCGCGGGGGTCGTCTGCGAGGGGCCGCCGCAGGAGTGGCGGGCGTTCGTGCTGGAGGATGCCTCGGTACGGGGCGGGCCTTTGGACTGGGCGCGGGCGGCGATCGCGGCGGTTGAGCGGCATGGGGCCGAGCGGTTGGTGGCCGAGGTCAACCAGGGCGGTGATCTGGTCGAGAGCGTGATCCGGCAGGTGGATCCTCTGGTGCCGTTCCGGGCCTTGCGCGCCGGTCGCGGCAAGGGGCTGCGGGCCGAGCCGGTGGCGGCGCTGTATGAGCAGGGGCGGGTGAAGCACCTGGGTTCGGGCGGGCTGGGGGCCTTGGAGGACCAGATGTGCCGGATGACGGTGCGGGGGTTCGAGGGGAGGGGCAGCCCTGATCGGCTTGATGCGCTGGTCTGGGCGGTCCATGAGCTGATGGTCGAGCCTGCCGCGAGCTATCGGCGGCCTCAGGTTCGGGGGCTGTAGCGGAGCGCATTGCTGCGCCGTTGAATGGGTATTTAGGCCAAGAAGAAGCTTTCGGGGCATTGGCAGGATCGAAGGGGTCGTCCGTGGGGGCGGCCCTTTTTCTTTGGGTCAGGAGGCACGCATGGCGATGCGGTGGTTCGGGCGGCGCGGGCCGCAGGAAGGCATGGGCGCCCCTGAAGGGGCGGTCGAGGCGAGGGTGGCGCCGGTTGCGGCGGTCGTCGAGGTCAAGGCGAGTGCTGCCGGGAAGGTGATGGCGGCGCAGGGCGCGGGGCGGGCGCTGTGGGGCGCGCGCGACATGGGGGCGCTGACGCGGGGCGGCTTTGTCGGGAACCCGGTGGGGTTCCGGGCGGTGAAGCTGGTGGCCGAGGCGGCGGCGGCGGTGCCGCTGGTCTGTCAGGACTCGGAACGGCGCTATGACGTCCATCCGGTGCTGGACCTGATGCGGCGGCCCAATCCGGGGCAGGGCCGGGCCGAACTGTTCGAGGCGCTGTTCGGGCAGATTTTGCTTTCGGGGAACGGGTTTCTTGAGGCGGTGGATGTGGGCGCCTCGGGGTTGCCGGGGGAGCTGCATGTCCTGCGGTCCGACCGCATGAGCGTGGTGCCGGGGGCGGATGGCTGGCCCGTGGCTTACGAATATGCGGTGGGCGGGCGGAAGCATCGGTTCGACATGACCGGCTCGCCCGATCCGATCTGCCATATCCGAAGCTTTCATCCGACGGATGACCATTACGGGCTGTCGCCCATGCAGGCGGCGGCGGTGGCGGTGGATGTCCATAACTCGGCCAGCGCGTGGTCGCGGGCGCTGCTGGACAATGCGGCGCGGCCCTCGGGCGCGATCATCTACAGGGGCGCGGACGGGCAGGGGGTGCTGAGCCCCGACCAGTATGACCGGCTGGTCAGCGAGATGGAGCAGCATCATCAGGGCGCGCGGAATGCGGGCCGCCCGATGCTGCTGGAGGGGGGGCTCGATTGGAAGCCGATGGGGTTCTCGCCGTCGGACATGGAGTTCCACGAGACCAAGCTGGCGGCGGCGCGCGAGATCGCCATGGCTTTCGGGGTGCCGCCGATGCTGATCGGGATACCGGGGGATGCGACCTATGCCAATTACGCCGAGGCCCACCGGGCCTTTTACCGGCTGACGGTGCTGCCGCTGGCGACGCGGGTCGCGGCGGGGGTGGCTTGGTGGCTGTCCGAGCATCTGGGGGTCGAGATCGACCTGAAGCCGGACCTCGACCAGATCCCGGCGCTGGCCGAGGAGCGGGACCAGCATTGGGCGCGTGTAGGCGCGGCGGGGTTCCTGACGGATGCCGAGAAGCGGGCGGCGCTGGGGCTGCCTCCGGTCGCGGAGGGCTGAGATGGAGGGGTCGAAGTTCATCGACCGCCGCTCGGGCTGGCACGAGCAGAAGCTGGAGGCGCAGGAGCGCATCATGGCGCTGCAGTTCGGGCAGGTGGACAAGCGGCTGGAACGCATCGAGGCGCTGATCGAGGGGCTGGAGGGACGGCTGTGGATGACGGTCTACGGCGTCATCGCCGTGATCCTGACGCAGGCGATCCAGTCGATTCTGCAATTCGCGGAAAAAGGGGTCTGAGGGATGCGGATGGACGATCTGGGGCTTGAGCTGAAGTTCGCGGGCGGCGCGCCGGTGCTGACCGAGGGGCACGTGATCGAGGGCTACGCGAGCCTGTTCGGGGTGGCGGATCAGGGCGGCGACATCGTGGCTCAGGGCGCTTACGCGGCGAGCCTGGCACGGCTGGCGGCGCGGGGGGACAAGGTGCGGATGCTGTGGCAGCACGATCCGGGCCAGCCCATCGGCATCTGGGAGGAGATCCGCGAGGACGGCCGGGGTCTGTGGGTCCGGGGCCGGCTTCTGCCCGAGGTGGCGCAGGCGCGCGAAGCGGCGGCGCTGATCGCGGCGGGGGCCATCGACGGGCTGTCCATCGGCTATCGCACCGTGCGGGCCGACCGTGACCGTGAGGGGCGGCGGGTGCTGACTGAGGTCGAGTTGTGGGAGGTTTCGCTCGTGACCTTCCCGATGTTGCGCGAGGCCAAGGTCGGGAAGAAGTCGAAGGACAGCGACACCGGCGAGGCGCTGGCCCAAGCGCTGCGGGCAGCCTCGGCCGTGCTGCGGGGCTGAAGACAACGGGATCGTGGCGGGGCGGTGGGACGACGGGGCGCGGGGCGCCTTGGACCCGCCGCCCGGGCGCGTGAAGGAACGGCCGGGCGAAGGTCCGCGCCGGCGGCAGGCGGCTGGGCGGGGGAGGCCCTGCCGCCTTTTCTGACGAGGAGAGACGGCAATGACTGAGGCAACGACCGGCGCGGAGGCCTGCGGCAGCGGGATGCCCGCCGGGCTGAAGGGCGCGATGGCCGAGTTCGTGAGCGAACTGAAGACCTTCCGCGAGAATGTCGAAGACAAACTGCAAGCACAGGACAAACGCATGACCATGCTGGACCGCAAGACCGCCTTCCGGGGCCGCTCGCCCCTGTCGCAGGCCGCCGAGACCGAGGCGCCGCACCAAAAGGCCTTCGCGGCCTATCTGCGCCGCGGCGACGACAGCGCCCTGCGCAGCCTGGCGCTGGAGGAAAAGGCCATGGCCTCGGGCACCGACGGCGGCTACCTGGCGGCGCCGACGATTTCGGAAGCCGTGCAGGCGGTTCTGCGCACGACCGGCTCGCTGCGGTCGCTGGCAACCGTCGTGCAGGTGGAGTCATCGACCTACGAAGTGCTGATGGACAAGACCGACATCGGCGCGGGCTGGGCCTCGGAAGTGACCGCCACGGTGGAAAGCGACACGCCGCAGCTTGAGAAGATCTCGATCCCGCTGCACGAGCTGGCGGCGATGCCGAAGGCCACGCAGCGGTTGCTGGACGACGCGTCCTTCGACCTGGAAACTTGGCTGGCCGAGCGTATCGCGGAAAAGTTCGCCCGCGCCGAGTCCGCCGCTTTCATCACCGGCAACGGGGTGGACAAGCCGCGCGGCCTGCTGAACCAGACCTTCGCGCCCCTCGCCACCGCGACCGAGGCGCAGGTGGGCTTCGTGCCGACGGGCGTTTCCGGCGACTTCGCGGCCTCGGCCCCGGCCAATGCGCTGATCGACATGGTCTATGCGCTGGGCGCGGGCTACCGCGCCAACGCCACTTGGGTGATGAACAGCCGCCTGGCGGGTATGGTGCGCCGCCTGCGCGACGGCGACGGCCGCTACCTGTGGTCGGACGGGCTGGCGGCGGGCGAGCCCGCCCGGCTTCTGGGCTATCCGGTGCTGGTCTGCGAAGACATGCCCGCGCCGGGGCCGGGGGCGAAGACGGTCGCCTTCGGTGACTTCCGCAAGGCCTATACCATCGCCGAGCGTCCCGATCTGCGCGTCCTGCGCGATCCCTACTCGGCCAAGCCGCATGTGCTGTTCTACGCGACCAAGCGCGTCGGCGGCACGGTCGTCGATCCCCGCGCCTACAAGATGCTGCACATGGGCGCTTGAGGACGGCGGGGAGGGGCCGCGGAAGGCTGCCGGCCAGACCGGCACAGCCACTGTCCGCGCGCGCTGTGGCCTGCGGCCGCGCCGCGGCCCCGCCTTTTCACCAGCGCTTGCCATCGGAACGGGAGGTTTCAGGAATGTTGCTCGTCGAGGAAACCGCACCGGCACAGGCATCGCTGCCCGTCGCCGCGCTGCGGGGCCACCTGCGGATGGGATCGGGGTTCGAGCCGGTCGAGGATGCGACCGAGGATGCGGCGCTGGCGGGATTCCTGCGCGCCGCTATCGCCACGGTCGAGGCGCGCACCGGCAAGGTGCTGCTGACGCGGATCTTCCGCATGAGGTTGGAGGACTGGCGCGATCCCTGCGGCCAGCCGCTGCCGCTGGCCCCGGCGCTGTCGGTCGAGACGGTCGAGATGACCGACCGCGACGGTGCCGTGACCGATGTGCCGGCGGGCCTGTGGCGGCTTGTGCCGGACCACCAGCGGCCGATCCTGGCTCCGGTCGGGTCCAGCCTGCCCCCGGTGCCGATAGGCGGCCATGTCACGGTGCGCTTCGCGGCGGGCTTCGGGACAAGCTGGGACCGGGTGCCGGGCGATCTGGCGCAGGCGGTGATGATGCTGGCCGCGCGCTATTACGAAGACCGGGGCTTCGACGGCACGCAACTGGCGTTGCCGCATGGGGTGGGCGCACTGATCGAGCGCTGGCGGGCCGTGCGGATCCTCGCGGGCCGGGGAGGCCGGGCATGAGCGCGCCCAAGGCGACGATCCCGCTGGTGCTGGAACGGCCC
The DNA here is from genome assembly GCF_030536915.1 of Paracoccus sp. (in: a-proteobacteria). Lineage (GTDB taxonomy): Bacteria > Pseudomonadota > Alphaproteobacteria > Rhodobacterales > Rhodobacteraceae > Paracoccus. The sequence continues at coordinate 16,825 of NZ_JAUNPC010000022.1, read as the reverse complement.
GAGCGGGTGGCCGACGGCATGGGCGGCTACCGGATGGAATGGCGGGCGCTGGGCATCCTTTACGCGCAGATGCGGGCGGGGTCTGGCGCAGAGCGGCAGGGCGAGGTCGGGGCGGAAAGCGTGGTGCCTTGGCGGATCACGGTGCGCGCGGCGCGGGCGGGCGATCCGCGCAGGCCGGGTGCGGGTCAGCGGTTCCGCATGGGCGGGCGCGTCTTCCGCATCGAGGCGGTGGCCGAGGCAGGCTCTGCCGGGCTGTGGCTGGAATGCCGGGCAAGAGAGGAAGGGCTGACATGAGTTTCCACGCATCCGTGGCCTTGCAGGCTGCGGTTTATCAGGCGTTGCGGGCCGATGCGGCGCTGGCCGGACTAGTGGGCGACGCGATCTTCGACGCGATGCCGGCGGCTCCGCCCAGCGGAACCCATGTGGCGCTGGGGCCCGAGGATGTGGCCGATGCGGGCGACATGACGGGCGGCGGGGCGCAGCACGACTTTGTCGTCTCGGTGCTGTCAGGGGCAGAGGACCGGGGCGGCTTCGCCCCGGTCAAGGAGGCAGCCGCCGCGGTGGTCGAGGCGCTGGAGGACGGCGCGCTTTCGCTTTCGACCGGCCATCTGGCCGGGTTGTGGTTCGTCGGCGCGCGGGCGCGGCGGGCGGATGGCGGCTCGGGGCGCCGCGTGGACATGACGTTCCGCGCGCGCATCGACCTGGGCCTGAAGGTGGCATGAGGAGGACTGGGTGATGGCGGTGAAGAACGGGCGCGACCTGCTGATCAAGATGGACATGACGGGCGATGGCAGCTTTGCCACTGTCGCCGGGCTGCGGGCGACGCGGCTGGCGTTCAACGCGGAAACCATCGACGTGACCTCGGTCGCGAGCGAGGGCGGCTGGCGCGAGCTGCTGGGCGGCGCGGGGGTGCGGTCGGCCTCGATTTCGGGATCGGGGGTCTTCCGCGACGAGGCGACGGATGCGCGGGCGCGGCAGGCCTTCTTCGACGGCGAGGTGCCGCGGTTCCAGGTGGTGATCCCCGGCTTCGGGACGGTCGAGGGACCGTTCCAGATCACCGGGCTGGAATATGCGGGCAGCTACAACGGCGAGGCGACCTATGAGATGTCGCTCGCATCCGCCGGGGCGCTGGGCTTCCTGGCCGTGGCGGTGGTCGAGCCGTGAGCGTGAACCCGCATCGGGGCGAGGTGGCGGTGGTGCTGGACGGCCAGCGCCATGTCGCCCGGCTGACGCTGGGGGCGCTGGCGGCGCTGGAGGCGGAACTGGGCGCGGACAGCCTGCTGGGCGTGATCGAGCGATTCGAGAGCGGGCGGTTTTCCAGCCGCGACGTGATCGCCGTGCTGGTCGCGGGACTGCTCGGTGGTGGGTGGCAGGGCGACGCGCCGGACCTGATGGTGGTGGAGGTGGAGGGCGGGCCGGTCGGCGCGGCCCGGGTCGCGGCCGAGTTGATCGCGCGCGCCTTCCACGGGGCGGGATGAGCGGCGCGGGCGGCGGGGAGGCTGGCCGCGCTGCGGGGGGACTGGACTGGCCGGGGCTGATGCGCGCGGGACTGCGGGGGCTTGGCTTGAGGCCGCGTGAGTTCTGGGACCTGACGCCGGCGGAACTGGCGCTGATGCTGGGGATCGAGTTCGGCGCGGGCGCGATGACTCGCGGGCGGCTGGGCGACCTGATGGCCGAGTTCCCCGACGGTTGAGCAATGGAGAGAGCGGATGGCGGACAGGGACGGCTTCGGCCGCGACGGGCTCGATCGTCTGGGCGAGCGCCTGGACCAGTCGGGCCGGATGACGGCGGCCTTCGAGGCCGAACTTTCGCGGCTGGGGCAGGTCATGGGGCAGACGGGGCGAGAGGTGTCCTCTCTGACCTCGGGCTTCGGCGGGGGTTTGCGTCGCGCCTTCGAGGGCGTGGCGTTCGACGGGGTGAAGCTGTCGGACGCGCTGAAAAGCGTGGCGCAGAGCATGGCGGACACGGTCTTTGCCGTGGCGATGCGGCCGGTGCAGCAGGCGATGGCGGGGGCGCTGGCGCAAGGGGTGGGCGGGATGCTGGGCGGCGCGCTGCCCTTTGCGGAGGGCGGGGCCTTCTCGCAAGGCCGCGTGATGCCTTTCGCCAAGGGGGGCGTGGTCAGCCAGCCCACGTTCTTCCCGATGCGGGGGGCGACCGGGCTGATGGGCGAGGCGGGACCGGAGGCGATCATGCCGCTGCGGCGGGGCGCGGACGGGCGGCTGGGCGTGGCCGCGGCAGGCGGGGGGCGGCCGGTGAACGTGACGTTCAACGTGACGACGCCGGACGTGGCCGGGTTCCAGCGCAGCCAGAGCCAGATCGCGGCACGGCTGGGGCGGGTGATCTCGCGTGGCGAGCGGAACGGGTGAGGGCTTGGGCCCGCCGTCTTCGACGGCGCTCCCCGAGGGTATTTGGCTCAGGAAGAAATACGGGTCGTGAGGAGGTGGCGACGAATGGCATTTCATGAGGTGCGGTTTCCGGCCGACCTGTCCTTCGGCTCGATGGGCGGGCCGGAGCGGCGGACCGAGATCGTGACGCTGACCAACGGCTATGAGGAGCGCAACAGCCCTTGGGCGCATTCGCGCAGGCGCTATGACGCGGGGGTGGGGCTGCGGAGCCTCGATGACATGGCGGCGCTGATCGCCTTTTTCGAGGCGCGGGCGGGGCAGCTGCACGGGTTCCGCTGGAAGGACTGGACGGACTGGAAGTCCTGCGTGCCGAGCCGGGCTGTGGCCTATGACGATCAGGTGATCGGGCAGGGTGACGGGAAGACGGTCGAGTTCCGGTTGAGCAAGCTTTATCGCTCGGGCGCGGCGGCGTATCGGCGGCCGGTCGTGAAGCCGGTCGAAGGCACGGTGCGCGTCGGAATCGGCGGGGTCGAGAAGTTCGAGACGATCGACTTCACCTGCGACCACGAGGCGGGCGTGATTGTGTTGAAGGACGCGCCGATGCGGGATGCCCCGGTCACGGCGGGGTTCGAGTTCGATGTGCCGGTGCGTTTTGACACCGACCGGATTGCGGTGTCGGTGGGGAGTTTCCAAGCGGGCGAGGTGCCGCAGATCCCGGTGGTCGAGGTGCGGACATGACGACGACCACGATTGCGCGGACCTGGGCGGTCCGGCGCTCGGACGGACTGACGCTGGGGTTTACGGACCACGACGGCGTGCTGTCCTTCGAGGGAATCGCGTTCCGGCCCGAGGCGGGGCTGACGGCGCAGGCTCTGGTGCAGGGGCTTGGCCTCGCAGTGGACAACACCGAGGCGCAGGGAGTGCTGTCGGATGACGCCATCACCGCCGAGGATCTGGCGGCGGGCCGCTGGGACGGCGCCGAGGTGCGGCTGTGGGAGGTGGACTGGACCGACGTGGCCTTACGGCGGTTGGTGTTCCGTGGCTCGCTGGGCGAGATCACCTTTGCGGCGGGCGCTTTCCGGGCCGAACTGCGGGGCTTGGCCGAGGCTTTGAACCGGGCTCAGGGGCGAGTCTATCATCCGCGCTGCTCGGCCCTGCTGGGGGATGAGCAGTGCCGGTTCGACCTGACCCGCGAAGGGTTCTGGGCCGAGGGCGTCATCGCCTCGCTGGACGAGGGCGGTGCGCGGCTGGAACTGCGTGGCGTGCCGGCGCATCGGGCCGGGTGGTTCGACCATGGACGGATCGCCTTCCTGGACGGGCCCGCGCAGGGGCTGGCAGGCGTGGTCAAGATCGACGCCGTGCCTGCGCCGGATGTCAGGGCGGTCGAGTTGTGGGCGGCTCCGGGGGCTGCGCCTGCCGTGGGGGACCGCGTGCGGCTGACGGCGGGATGCGACAAGCGGGCCGAGACCTGCCGGGGGAAGTTCCTAAACTTTCTCAACTTCCGGGGCTTTCCGCATTTGCCGCCTGAAGATTGGCTGATCTCGCCCCAGGCGAACGGGGGGCGGCGATGAACGCGCGGGCGGTTGCCATCGCGCGCGCATGGATCGGGACGCCCTATGTGCATCAGGGCTCGGCGCAAGGGGCTGGGGCGGATTGCCTCGGGTTGATCCGGGGCGTCTGGCGCGGACTTTACGGGACCGAGCCAGAGGCCGCGCCGCCCTATACCGCCGACTGGGGCGAGACGGCCGGCAGCGAGCCCTTGCTGGCGGCAGCGCTACGGAACCTGGTGGCGGTGGAAGCGGATGCGCCCGAGGCGGTGGGCGAGGTGCTGCTGTTCCGCATGAGGGACGGAGCCGTCGCCAAGCACCTGGGCATCCGTGCGGGGCTGGGCGAGGGGGCGAGCTTCGTTCACGCTTATGACCGGCACGGGGTCGTCGAAAGCCCGCTCTCTGCCCCGTGGCGGGCGCGGATCGCGGCGCAGTTCCGCTGGCCCGAGCCGTGAGGCGGGCCTGAGGGCCGGCATTTCAAGACAGATTGGAGAAGGCGATGGCGACCATCCTTTTGGCGGCGGCCGGGTCTGCCGTAGGCGCAGGCTTCGGCGGCACCATGCTGGGGCTGACCGGGGCCGTCGTTGGGCGCGCGGTGGGCGCGACCGTGGGCCGCATGATCGACCAGCGGCTACTGGGCGGCGGCGCGCGGTCGGTGGAAACCGGCCGCATCGACCGGCTGCGGCTGCAGACGGCGGGCGAGGGGACGGCGATCCCGCGTATCTGGGGGCAGATGCGGGTGCCGGGGCACGTCATCTGGGCCTCTCCCGTGACCGAGATCAGCCGGACGCAGGAGGCGGGCGGCAAGGGCTCGGGTCCGCGCGTGACCGAGATCAGCTATCGGCTGAGCCTCGCCATCGCCTTGTGCGAGGGGCCGATCCTGTCGGTGGGGCGCGTCTGGGCGGATGGCGAGGAGGTCGCGGCGTCCGACCTGAACCTGCGCGTTTATCGCGGGGGTGAGGCGCAGCTGCCCGACCCGGTGATCGCCGCGCATGAGGGGGAGGCCGCGCCAGCCTATCGCGGCATCGCCTATGTGGTGCTGGAGGATCTGGCGCTGGAGCGCTGGGGCAACCGCGTGCCGCAGTTGAGCTTCGAGGTGACTCGGGGAGTCGCGGGGGCGGCCTCGCTGGCCGAGAACGTGCAGGCGGTCGCCCTGATACCGGGAACAGGGGAATATGCGCTGGCGACGCGGCAGGTGTCGATCGACCTCGGGCTGGGCGAGACGCGGATTCTCAACCGCAACACGCCGATGGGGGGAACGGATTTCCAGGTCTCGCTGGCGACCTTGGGGCGCGAGTTGCCGAAGGTGGGGTCGGTTTCGGTTGTTGTGTCGTGGTTTGGGGACGACCTGCGGGCCGGGAACTGCACCGTGCGGCCGAAGGTCGAGCAGGCCGAGATCGATGGCGAGGAGATGCCGTGGCGCGCTGGCGGGATCAAGCGTGCCGAGGCCGCGACCATCGTGCGGAAGGACGGGCGGTCGATCTACGGGGGGACTCCGGCTGATGGGTCGGTGGTCGAGGCGATCCGGGCGATCCGCGCCTCGGGGAAGGCGGCGGTGTTCTATCCCTTCATCCTGATGGAGCAGATGGCCGGGAACGGGCGTCCTGATCCTTGGACGGGGGAGAAGGACCAGCCTGTCATGCCCTGGCGGGGGCGGATCACGACTTCGGTGGCCGCCGGGCGGAAGGACTCGCCGCAGGGGACGGCTGTGGCGGATGCCGAGGTTGCGGCGTTCTTCGGGACAGCCTCGGTTTCGGACTTCGCCGAGAGGGACGGGCGGATCGTCTATTCGGGGCCGCAGGAATGGGGCTATCGACGCTTTATCCTGCATTACGCGCATCTGTGCCGAATGGCGGGCGGGATCGACGCTTTCCTGATCGGGTCCGAGATGATCGGGCTGACGCAGATCCGCGGCGCGAACGGCTATCCGGCGGTCGCGGCGCTGCGGCGGCTGGCGGCGGATGTGCGCGGTATCCTCGGGCCGGGTGTCAAGCTGGGCTATGCGGCGGACTGGTCCGAGTATTTCGGGCATCATCCGGGCGGAGGCGAGGCGGTGTTCCACCTCGATCCGCTGTGGGGCGACGAGAACATCGATTTCGTCGGCATCGACAATTACATGCCGCTGTCGGACTGGCGCGAGGGCGAAAGCCATCTCGACGCGCATTGGGGTGACATCCGCAATGCCGATTACCTGCGCGCCAATGTCTGCGGGGGTGAGGGGTTCGACTGGTATTACGCTAGCGACGAGGATCGGCTGGCGCAGCGACGGACCCCCATCGCGGACGGGCAGGGTGAGCCGTGGATCTGGCGCTACAAGGACCTGAAGGGCTGGTGGTCGAACTGGCATTATGACCGGGTTGACGGTCAGCGTGCCGCCCAGCCGACGGCATGGGTGCCGGGGTCGAAGCCGATCTGGTTCACGGAGTATGGCTGCGCCGCCTTGGACAAGGGGACGAACCAGCCCAACAAGTTCCTAGACGCGATGAGCAGCGAGTCGATGCTGCCCTGTTTCTCGGACGGGCGGCGGGACGACGCGATCCAGGCGACCTATGTCGAGGCGGTGACCTCATATTGGGCCGATCCGGCGAACAACCCCGCTTTGAAGGGCGGCGGGCGCATGGTCGAACTGTCGCGCGCCCATGTCTGGGCCTGGGACGCTCGGCCCTATCCGGCGTTCCCGGCGCGGGGCGACCTGTGGTCGGACGGGCCGGCGTGGGAGCGGGGGCATTGGCTGAACGGCCGCTCGGGCGCGGTGCCGCTGGCGGATGTCGTGCGCGACATCTGCGAGGGTGCGGGCGTTGCGGCCTTTGATGTGAGCGGGCTGCATGGGGTCGTGCGCGGCTATGCCGTCAGCGGGGCCGAGAGCGGGCGGGCGGCGTTGCAGCCGCTGATGCTCGCGCATGGCTTCGACGCGGTCGAACGTGACGGCGTGCTCCGCTTTGTCATGCGGGACGGACAGGTGGACGCGGTGCTGGCCGAGGGCGAACTTGCCGTGGCCGAGGAGGTCGGCGGCTTCGAGATCACCCGCGCGCCCTTGGCCGAGATGGTGGGACGGGTGCGGCTGAGCCATGTCGAGGCAGGCGCCGACTATGGCGCGCGGACGGCCGAGGCTGCCCTGCCGGACGGGCAGAGCCTGACGGTGTCGGACAGCGATCTGCCGATGGTGCTGACGCTGGGCGAGGGGCACGCGGTCGCCGCGCGCTGGCTGGTCGAGGCGAAGGTGGCGCAGGACGCGGCGCGGTTCGCGCTGCCTCCATCGCGCGCCGATCTGGGGCCGGGCGATGTCGTGCGGCTGTCGGATGGCGCGGGGGCGGGGGACCGCTGGCGCATCGACAGGGTCGAGCGCGCGGGCGCTACGCTGGTCGAGGCCGTGCGGGTCGAGCCGGGGGTCTATCGGCCCGCGCCCTACGTGACCGGCGAGCTGCGCGGGAAGCCTCATGTCCCGGCGGGGCCGGTCTGGCCGGTCTTTCTGGACCTGCCGCTGATGCGGGGGACCGAGGTGCCTCATGCGCCATGGCTGGCTGCGACGGGGACTCCGTGGCCCGGTGCGGTGCGGGCCTGGGTCTCGGTCGAGGAGGACGGCGGATGGCAGCCGAACGTGATACTGCCGAGCCGCTCGGTCATGGGGGTGACGCTGAATGCGCTGCCTGCGGCGAGGCCGGGGGTTCTGGACCGGGGGCCCGCGCTGCGGCTGCGGGTCAAGGGCGGCAACCTGCGGTCCATTACCCGCAACGCGCTGCTGGCGGGGGGCAACGTGCTGGCGATCGGGGATGGCTCGGCCGGAAACTGGGAGCTGATGCAGTTTGCCGAGGCGAAGCTGGTGGCGCCGGGCGAGTGGGAGATCTCGGGGCGGCTGCGGGGGCAGGCGGGGACGGATGCGCTGATGCCGGCGGATTGGCCTGCGGGCAGCGTGGTCGTGCTGATGGACGGGGCGCCGAGGCAGGTGGACCTTGACCCGGACGCGCGGGGGCAGTTGCGGCATTGGCGGATCGGGCCGTCGAGCCTGTCGCCGGATGACGAAAGCTATCGTTCCCGGTCCCTTGTCGCGGTGGGGGCAGGGCTGCGGCCGGTGTCCCCGTGTCATCTGGCGGTGAACGGCCGCGAGGTGACGTGGGTCCGGCGCACCCGGACTGGCGGTGACAATTGGGACGCGCCCGAGGTGCCCTTGGGCGAGGCCTATGAGCGCTATGTCGTGCGTCTGCTGCGCGGCACGACCGAACTGCACCGCGAGGAAGTGGCGCGGCCTGCCTGGACCATCCCCGAGGGTGTCTGGACCCGCGCGGCGCAGGGGGCCGGCTTCGCCATCGAGGTGGCGCAGCTTTCAGAAATCTACGGGCCGGGCCCGTCTGTCAGGAGGAACATCCATGTCTGAACAGGCAACGCTGCGCTGCGGGCTGCCGCTGCTGCAACCCGCGCAGGCGCAGAAGCATGTCACGGTGAACGACGGTCTCATGCGGCTGGACGGGCTGGTGAACCTGGTGCTGCAGAGCGTCTCGGTTTCCAGCCCTCCGGTCGCGGTGACGGATGGGCAGTGCTGGGCCGTGCCCTATGGTGCAGGCGGTCCTTGGGCGGGGCAGACTGGGCGCATCGCCATTGGGGCGAATGGCGGCTGGGTCTTTGCCGACCCTTCGCGCGGGCAGCGGGCCTTCGTCGTGGACCAAGGGCTGAGCGCGCTGTGGGACGGCACGGCTTGGCTGCCGGGGGCGCTGACGCTGGGGGCCACGGGTGGGGGCCTCAGCGCCGGGATCACGGCGGGCGAGACGGAGGTCGCGGCGGGCGGCTCGGTCGGCACGGAGGTGTTCATCCCCGCGAACGTGCTGGTCCTGGGCGTGACCGGGCGGGTCATCAAGCCCGTCACGGGCACGCTGACAAGCTGGATGATCGGGGTCACGGGGGCGACGAACCGTTATGGCTCGGGGCTGGGGCTGCCGCTGAATTCCTGGTCGCAGGGGCTGCTGTCAGCCCCTTCCGCCGTCTATGCGGCGCAGGAACTGCGGATGACCGCCACGGGGGGCAGTTTCGCCGGCGGCCGGGTGCGGCTGGCGGTCCATTGGCTGGCCCTGCGCGTCCCTGATCCGGTCTGAGGCTTTTCGTCACCCGCAACCTTCCTTACATGGGTAAGGGCGACGAAAGGAACCGCGACATGGACGGACAGCCCTATGCCGACAGTCCCGAGGTGGTGCATGCCTCGGTCTGGCACCAGATCCAGCTCGAGGCGGCCGAGGCCGCGGCCACCGAGCCGCTGCTGGGCGCGCTTATCCATGCGGGGCTGCTGCACCACCGGACCTTCCCGGCGGCGCTGGCCTATCGCTTTTCGCTGAAGCTTGCGTCCGGCGAGATGAGCGAGCAGATCCTGCGCGAGATCGCCGACGACGCGCACCGGCGCGAGCCGGCGCTTGCGATCGCCGCCGAGGCCGACCTGCGCGCGGTCTATGAGCGCGACCCGGCCTGCCACCGGCTGATGCAGCCGATGCTGTTCTTCAAGGGCTTCCAGGCGCTGCAGGCTTACCGGATCGGGCATTGGCTTTGGCAGAACGGCCGCCGCGACATGGCCTATTTCGTGCAGATGCGCTGTTCCGAGGTCTTCGGCGTGGATATTCACCCGGCTGCCCGGATCGGGACCGGGGTGATGATCGATCATGCCCATTCCATCGTCATCGGCGAGACGGCGGTGGTCGGCAACGACGTGTCGATGCTGCATTCGGTGACGCTGGGCGGCACGGGGAAAGAGGACGGCGACCGCCATCCCAAGATCGGCGACGGCGTGCTGATCGGCGCGGGCGCCAAGGTGCTGGGCAACATCTCTGTGGGGCACCACAGCCGCATTGCCGCGGGCTCGGTCGTGCTGACCGAGGTGCCGCCCTGCAAGACGGTCGCCGGGGTGCCGGCGCGGATCGTGGGCGACGCGGGATGCAGCACGCCTTCGGACACGATGGAGCAGATCCTGGGGCTGGAAGGGATCGTCTAGGCGGCCCAGCGCTCGGCTTGGCTGCCAGTCAGTTGCGCGAGGGTGGTGTTCTCGGCCGCGAGCCGGGCGTCGAGGCCGCGCGCGATGTGGTCAGCGAGCGCGAAGCCGTGGTAGATCAATGCGCTGTAAAGCTGGACGGCCGAGGCGCCTGCCTCGATCTTGGTCCAGGCTTGCTCGACCGAGGAAATGCCGCCGACGCCGATGATCGGCAGGCTGCCGCCGAGCTGGCGGTAGAGGCGGGAGAGAATCCTCGTTGACAGGTCGAAGAGGGGTGCGCCGGAGAGGCCGCCAGTCTCGCCGGCATGGCGCGAGGCCAGACCGTTGCGGGTCAGCGTGGTATTCGTGGCGATGACGCCGTCGATGCTGCTGCCCTTCAGGACGGCGGCGAGTTCGGCAAGCGCCTGGTCGTCAAGGTCCGGGGCGATCTTGACGAAGACGGGCGGGCGGGCGCCCGAGGCGTCTCGTGCGTCAATCACGCCTTGGATCAGCGCCGCAAGGGCGCGGGCGCCCTGCAGGTCGCGCAGCCTTTCGGTATTGGGCGAACTGACGTTGATCGTCAGGAAATCCGCAACGGGCGCGGCAAGGCTGGCCACATGGGCGAAGTCGGCGGCGCGGTCGGGGCTGTCCTTGTTTGCGCCGATGTTGAGGCCGACGGGGACGCCTCTGCGCGGATGTCCGGCGAGGCGGGTGCAGATGGCCTCGGCACCCTCGTTGTTGAAGCCGAAGCGGTTGATGATCGCGCGGTCCTCGGTCAGGCGGAACAGCCTCGGTTTCGGGTTGCCGGGCTGGGGACGGGGGGTGGCCGCGCCGACCTCGACGAAGCCGAAGCCTGCGCGGATCAGCGGGCCGATCACGCGGGCGTTCTTGTCGTAGCCGGCAGCGAGGCCGACCGGGTTCGGCAGGCTCAGCCCGGCCAGGCAGGGGGCAAGGCGCGGCGAGGTGAAGGACTGACCCGGCAGCGGCACGAGGCCGCTCGCCAGCGCCTTCAGCGACAGGTCATGGGCGCGTTCGGGGTCCAGGCGGTGAAGGGCGGCGATGCCCGCGCGTTCGATCAGGCTCATGCCAGTTCCCCCGGTTCGTGGCCTTGCGGGCCTAGCGGAATGGGGCGGTGCCATCGGACATCGGACAGCCGCAACTCGCGGTAAAGATGTGGGAACAGGACGCCGCCGCGCGACGGTTCCCACCGCAGGTCAGGGGCGAGCGCCTCGGCGTCACAGGCGAGGAGGGTGAGGTTTTCCTCGCCCGCGAAATGCTTGGCGAGGGTGGCGGCAAGCTGCTCGGCCATCGAGAAGTGGATGTAGCCGTCCGCCACGTCCACCGGCGCGCCGCCGCTGCGCCTTTCGGCCTGCAAAGCGGCCCATTCATCGGCGCGCAACACCTTGTAGATCAGCATGTTTCCTCAAGCGGCAAGGCCGCCAGCACGCCTGCGGCAATGCGGCGGTCAAGGTCGTTTTCCGGGCCTTCGTTCCACGGGCAGAAGCGCAGGCGGAAGGCGGACAGGCGGGTTTCGGGATCGGCCGCTGGATACCCGATGCGGTCGAGCATGATCGTGAGCGGCGTGTCGGGCCGGGCCTCTGCAGCAGCAAGGGCAAGGCCCTGCCGCACGAGGCGGCCCCAGTCGAAACGCGGGCCGGGGTCGGACTTGCGGCCCGGCGCCATGTCGGAATGGGCGATCACGCGATAGGGCGGGATGGACCAGCGCGCCATGATCGCGGCCAGCAGAGCCTCCAGCGCCACCATCTGCGGATGCGAGAAGGGGCGGTCGCCGGGATTCGCAAGCTCGATGCCGATGGAATGCGAGTTCACGTCCCCGCGGCCCTGCCAGCTTCCGGCGCCTGCGTGCCAAGCGCGACGGTCCTCGGGCACCAGCGCCTCGGTCGTGCCGTCGGCGTCGATCAGCCAGTGGGCCGAGACCTCGGCTGCCGGATCGCAGAGCCGGGCGCGGGCCGAGGCGAAATCGGCCATGCCGGTGTAGTGGATCACGACAAGGTCGGGCCTTTGCGTGCCGCGCCGTTCCCCGTGGTTGGGCGAGGGGAGGCTCATGCGCGCAGAGCGCCCAAAGCGCGACGGATCATCGCGGCAGCGGCACCGCCGCCGGGCGGAAGCTGCAGGCGTTGCCGTCGCCGTCCGGGTCGAGGCCCAGGGGATCGCGCTGCGGTCCTCCCTCTCTGCGGAAGGCGCTCTGGGCGGCGGCGGGTGTCGGATAGGCCGAGCAGTCGCCGGTCACGTCGGCCGTGCGGGGATAAAGCGGCTGGACATTGGTGGACAGCCGGCGCGACTGCACCGGCGCCACGGTCGTGCTTGACGGCGTGGTGACGACCACGGGACGAGACGGCATCGGCGGCGGGGTCACGACCGGCTGCGGCAGCACCGTCCGCTCGCTGGGCAGCACCGCGCGGCTGCTGGGAAGCGTGGGCGGGCGCGGGTCGATGGCGGGAGCCCCGCGCAACTGCACGCGGCGCGGCTGGGTCGAGGCGGGCGTGACCGCGCGTTCCAGGACCTGCACGGGCGAGGGACCCGCGATCTCGGCCGCGGTCGGCGCGCGGGCGGGCAGGGCCACCGGGATCACGCGCGGCGTTTCGGCGCGGTGGCCGGTCAGCGCAAGCTCGCGGGCGCGAAGATAGTCGCCGTAAGGCGTTGCAAAGGCCTTGTAGTTCGGGTTCCAGCCCTGGTTCTCGCCCGAACAGGCGGCAAGCATGACGAGCGGGATCAGGATCAGGGCGCGCATTCAGGTCTCCTCAAGGGGGCGTCACGCCCGAGCCTACCACCAGCGTTGGGGCTTGGCGACAAATCCCGCGGCGCGTTCCAGAACGGCGCCGTGGTTGAGCAGGTTCCCCTCGTCCCAGGGGCGGCCGATCAGTTGCAGGCCCAGCGGCAGGCCCTGCGCGTCGAGGCCGACAGGGACCGCAAGACCCGGCAGCCCGGCAAGGTTCACCGTGACGGTGAAGATGTCGTTGAGATACATCCTGACCGGATCGGCGTCCTTCATCTCGCCCAGGCCGAAGGCCGCCGAAGGGGTGGCGGGGGTCAGGATGGTGTCGATGCCGTCCGCGAAGATCTTGTCGAAGTCGCGCTTGATGAGCGCACGGACCTTGCGGGCGCGGTTGTAATAAGCGTCGTAGAAACCGGCCGACAGGACGTAGGTGCCGATCATCACGCGGCGGCGCACTTCGTAGCCGAAACCCTCGGCGCGCGTCTTTTCATACATTTCGGTGACGCCGTCGCCCTGGCCTAGACGCGCGCGGCGGCCATAGCGGACGCCGTCATAGCGGGCGAGGTTGGACGACGCCTCGGCCGGGGCGATGACGTAATAGGCGGGCAGGGCGTATTTCGTGTGGGGCAGGCTGATGTCCACGATCTCGGCGCCCGCGTCGCGCAGCATCTCGGCGCCCTGCTTCCACAGCGCCTCGATCTCGGCAGGCATCCCGTCCATGCGGTATTCGCGGGGGATGCCGATGCGACGCCCGCGGATGTCGCCGGTCAGCGCGGCCTCGTAGTCCTCGACCGGGCGGTTGGCGGAGGTCGAATCCTTCGGGTCGACCGAGGCCATCGCGCCCAGCATGATCGCGGCGTCGCGCACCGTCTTGGTCATCGGCCCGGCCTGATCCAGCGACGAGGCGAAGGCGATGGTGCCCCAGCGGCTGACACGGCCATAGGTCGGCTTCAGCCCCACGATGCCGGTGAAGGCCGCAGGCTGGCGGATCGAGCCGCCGGTGTCGGTGCCCGTCGCCGCAAGGCACAGGTCCG
>NZ_JAUNPC010000022.1:0-3118 GCF_030536915.1 Paracoccus sp. (in: a-proteobacteria) | reverse complement strand
GGCTGGCGGATCGAGCCGCCGGTGTCGGTGCCCGTCGCCGCAAGGCACAGGTCCGCCGCCACAGCCGCCGCCGAGCCGCCCGAGGACCCCCCCGGCGTCAGTTGCCGGTCGTCCGTCTTCCACGGGTTCACCGCATTGCCATAGACGCTGGTCTCGTTCGACGAGCCCATGGCGAATTCGTCCATGTTCAGCTTGCCGAGCATCACCGCGCCCGCATCGAACAGGTTCTGCGTGACGGTCGATTCGTATTCCGGGCGGAAGCCTTCGAGGATGCGGGAAGCCGCCTGCGAGGGCACGCCCTTCGTGCAGAACAGATCCTTGATCCCCACCGGAATACCGCACATCGCCGGCGCATCGCCCGCAGCCAGCCGTTCGTCCGCCGCCGCCGCCTGCTGGCGCGCGATTTCGGGCGTATGGTGGACAAAGGCGTTCAGCGCGCCAGCGCCATCGGCGGCGGAAAGGCAGGCGTCGGTCAGCTCGGCCGCCGTGATCTCTCGCGCGCGCAGGCGGTCGCGGGCCTCCGCGATGGTCAGTCGGTTCAGGCTCATTCCACCACCTTCGGCACGGCAAAGAACCCCTCGCGGGCGTCGGGGGCGTTCTTCAGAATCGCATCCTGCATGTTGCCGTCCGTAACCACGTCCTCGCGCCGCTTCAGGCGCATCCGTTCGACGCCGGTCATCGGCTCGACGCCTTCGACATCGACCTCGTTCAACTGCTCCATGAAATGCAGGATGCCGTTCAGCTCGGCGGCGAGCGCGGGCAGCGCCTCGTCCGCGACCGCGATCCGCGCCAGATGCGCGACCTTCCGGGCCTCGGCTTCGGTGATGGACATGCGGGTTCCTTTCGCTTGGCCGCGGGTTTACCGCCGGTGGACCGGCCCTGCAAGCCGCGCTAGCCTGCCGCCCGAAACGCAGGAGGTGCAAGGATGAAACTGACCTGGCTGGGCCACGCGGGCTTCCGTCTAGAAATCGAGAGCGCGGTGATCCTGATCGATCCGTGGCTGACCGGGAACCCCGTCTTCCCCGCAGACCGGCGCGACGAGGCGGTGCGCGGCGCCACCCACATCCTGCTGACCCACGGGCACGGGGACCATACCGGCGACGCGCTGGGGCTGGCCGGGGAATTGGGCATCCTGGTCGTGGGCATCGCCGACCTGATCGGCTACTGGACCGGAGCCGAGGGCATCAAAGGCATCGACTTCAACAAGGGCGGCACGGTGGACCTGAACGGGGCGAAGGTCACGATGGTCAACGCCAGCCATTCCTCCTCGCTGATGGTCGATGGCAAGCCGGTCTATGCGGGGCATGAATCGGGCTACATGATCCGGGGCGAGGGGCGGACAATCTACGTCTCGGGCGACACCGACATCATGGCGGACATGGAGTGGATGGGCGAATTGCACCGCCCCGAGATCGGCATCCTCTGCGCCGGCGGCCATTACACCATGGACATGGAGCGCGCGGCTTGGGCGGCGAAGCGGTATTTCGACTTCAGGACCGTCATCCCCTGCCACTACGACACCTTTCCCCTTCTGAAGCAGGACCCCGAGGTGATGCGCCGCGCCCTGCCGGGTGTCGAGGTGCTGACGCCTGAGGTGATGGAGACGGTCGAGCTTTGAGCCTGCGCCGCTTGGCCGCAGTGCGCCTGCCGCAATCCTGCGCCATGCTGACCTTGTTCCCAGGGGAATGAGGTCGGCATGACGCAATCCATGATCTCGCGCCGGAAGCTGCTGGTCGCTGGCGGGGCGCTGGCGCTTGCGGGCCTTGCGGCAGGACCGCTGCGGGCGGGGAAGCCCAGGCTGCATGTCCTCAAGGACCCCGATTGCGGCTGCTGCACCGCCTGGGTCGATACGCTGCGGGCCGAGGGGCTTGAGGCGACGGTCGAGGTCGTCAGCCTCGCGCAACTGCACCGCGTCAAGCGCGAGGGCGGCATCCCGGCGGAACTCTCCTCCTGCCACACCGCGCAGGTCGAGGGCTACCTGATCGAGGGCCATGTGCCCGCCCGCGACATCCTGCGGCTGCTGGACAAGCGGCCCGACGCGATCGGGCTGACGGTGCCGGGGATGCCCTGGGGCTCGCCCGGCATGGGACCGGAGTCGGAACGCGAGGCTTACGACGTCCTCCTGCTCCGCCGCGACGGCGGGGCCGAGGTCTTCGCCCGCTATCCCGCCGCCTGAGGTTCAGCGCGCGGGCCGGATGGTGTCGCCGGGGATGAAGGTCGGGGACAGGGCGATGATCCCGTCCTCGGGCCGCGGGTCCTTGCCCGCGACGATCCGCGCCGCCCGCCGGCCGATGTCCAGCCGCCGGGCGTCCGTCGTCGCCAGCCGCACCGGCAGCCCGTCCAGCAGGTCCACCCCGTTGAAGCCCGCAAGACCCAGCCGCCCCGGAATGTCGATGCCGCGCTCGCGCGCCCAGATCAGCCCGCCCGCGCCGATCAGGTCGTTGGAGTAATACAGGAAATCCAGGTCCGGCTCGCGCGCGAGGATGCGCTCCGTCAGCTCGCGCCCCTTGGCCAGCGACGAGCCACCCTGATAGTATTCCCGCGCGGCCAGCACCACGCCCGCCGCCTCAAGCGCGCGCTCGAACCCCGCGAGGCGTTTGCGCGCCCGGTGATCCTCGGGCATGTGGGTGCCGATGAAGCCGATGCGGCGGTATCCGGCGGCAAGGATATGGCCCGCCATCTCGGCCCCGGCGCGGTCGTGGCTGATGCCGACGGCGGTGTCGATGGGGGTGCCGTCCACGTCCATGATCTCGACCACCGGGACGCCCGCGCCTTCCAGCATCGCCCGCGAGGCCCGCGAATGTTCCAGCCCCGCGAGGATGATTCCCGTCGGGCGCCAGCTTATCATGTCGTAAAGCACCGCCTCCTCGCGCGCGGGACCATAATTGGTGACTCCCACGACCGGCTGCAGCCCGGTGTCGTCCAGTTCCGCCGAGATCCCCCCCAGCACGTCGGGAAAGACCAGGTTCGACAGCGAGGGGATCACCACCGCGACCAGGTTGACCCGCTGGCTGGCCAGCCCCCCCGCGATCTTGTTGGGCACATAGCCCAGGGCTCGGGCCGCGTTCAGCACCTTTTCCCTTGTCGCCGCCGAGACGTCGCCGCGGTTGCGCAGCAC
>NZ_JAUNPC010000131.1 GCF_030536915.1 Paracoccus sp. (in: a-proteobacteria) | reverse complement strand
GCTGGGTGACCGCTTTCCCTGCGGAAAGATCAGTCATCCGGCCCGGCCATTCCGCGGATGCGGAAGCATTTGTACCATTCCGCCGCATACACGATCCTCAGCGCGGGATCACTCGTTATCCATCCAGATCGTCACGGGTCCATCATTGACCAGCGCGACCTTCATGTCGGCGCCGAACTCGCCTGTCTCGACGGGCAGACCCAGCGCCTTCAGCGCCTCGGCAAAGGCCAGATAAAGGCGCTTGCCTTCCTCTGGCGGTGCGGCGGTCGAAAAGCCGGGGCGGTTTCCGCTGCGCGTGTCGGCGGCAAGCGTGAACTGGCTGACGACCAGCGCCGCGCCGCCGGTATCCTGCACCGAGCGGTTCATCCGGCCCTGGTCATCCCGGAATATCCGCAGGCGCGCCACCCGTCCGGCAAGCCGCTGGGCCGCAGCCTCGTCGTCGCCCTGCATCGCGCAGACGAGCAGCAGAAGCCCGGGACCGATCCGGCCGACGGACCGGTCCTCGACGGTGACTTCCGCCTCGCTCACCCGCTGGATCAGCACCCGCATGGCCGTCCCTCAGCGCAGCATGATCCCGAGGACAACCGCCATCAGCCCCAGCATCGAGGCCGCCAGCGCGCCCATGTTCACCGCCACCACCCGGTGCATGGTGGCCCGCATGGCGGCGTCATCCCGGCCCATGCGCTTTGCCCGCGCCACGGCGACGATGCACCAGACGATGCCCGCCAGACCTGCTGTGGTCAGCGCCGCGCCGCACCAGATCAGGATGTCGTGGATGGTCATGCGGCCTCCGTCAAGCAGTCGCTTCCGGGCCTAGCGGCGATTGCGCGTCCCGGCAAGACGGCCTATTGCAGCGCCTCATTTCCGCGGCGAAGGACAGCGACATGAGCGACGATCAGGCCTATGGCATCGCAGCCGGAGAGCTGCGCCAGTTCATCGAGCAATACGAGCAGCTCGACGCCGAGAAGAGCGACGTGGCCGAGCGCCAGAAGGAGCTGATGGCCGAGGCCAAGGCGCGCGGCTACGACACCAAGGTGATGCGCAAGATCGTGGCCCTGCGCAAGCGCGACAAGGACGACGTCGCCGAGGAAGAGGCGATCCTGGACATGTACAAGTCCGCATTGGGGATGTGAGCGGACTGGGCAAGCCGGGGCTGCCCCCTGCTTGCCGGTTCCCGACGGCATCCGGCCTCGGATGACGGTCCGGCGGCACGGCCCCGGCCCTGGTTTCCAGCGGCCAAGCCGCGGACGGATTAAACGCAGAGAATCGGCTGGCGATGGCGCGGCCGTCCTGCGGCGTCAGGGACTCAGGAACTCGACCCCCGGCAGGGCGGCGATGCGGCCCACGTCTTCCTCGTAGGCGTCGGTGATCTCGTCCACCAAGTCCTGTGTCCAGCCGGGAACGGTGACGGTTTCGCGCACCAGGTCAGGGCGGGCGTGGCGGCCCAGCATCTCGGCGAAGATCCGGCGCCGCGCCTCGACGGTCAGCGGGGCGGCGCGGGTCATGGCCTCCTTCAGGTCCGCCATCCCTTCGGGGGGCAGCAGGTCGCCCAGGACGGCGAGGCCGGATTTCAGGGGCACGTCCGCGGGCATCCGGGCGACCCGGCGCACGGCCTCGGGCCAGATCAGCGGGGTGTCCTCGTAGCACCAGACGATCACGCGCCGGCCCTGCATCGCCTCGACGATGCGCTGCATCGCGGGGCCCCAGCGCATCTGGCGAGGGTCGCAGCCTTGCAGCAGGCGCTCGACCGAGCCATCGGGCACGCGCGAGGCGAGATGCGGGATCTGCAGCGCGGGGTTCTGGATCGCCAGCGACACCTCGACCTCGGCCGAGGGGAAGAGGCCCGCCACCGCCCGCATCCGGGCGCCCGCCTGCGGAAACAGGCCCTTTTCGTTGAGGCAGCGCACCGGAGCCCCGATCAGCGACGCCTGCGAGATCACCATCCGCTGCACGCTTTCGGATTCCAGCATCGCGTCGTAGATGACCTCCTCCATCTCGGTCGGCGCGTCGCCGCCTTTCAGCGAGTTCAGCGCCTCGTCCAGAACGCCCTTGTAGCGGCCGGGCGGCACCACCTCGACGCCGTTGGCAAGCAGCCAGTCGCGGTTTTCCATCAGCGTGCGGATCATCCGCTCGGGCTCGGTGCCGTGGGTGCCGAAATGGATCGCGACCTGCATGGAAGAAACCTCGCCCTGCTGCTGGCCGTCCCGTCGCCCTGCGCGGGCGCGGGGTCAAGGGGCGGGCCGGGATTGTCATGGAAAAACTTGGGCGGGGTTGCGGGGGCGTGGTGCTTGCGCCACCCGCGGCGGGCGCGTATTCCGGCGTCATGCCGGCTTAGCTCAGTGGTAGAGCGTCTGATTTGTAATCAGGGGGTCGGGGGTTCAAATCCCTCAGCCGGCACCAGCTTACCCGCCCCAGCTGCGTTCCAGCACCGACAGCCAGTTCCGCCAGGCGATCTTCTCGACCAGGGCGCGGCCGTAGCCATGGGCCAGCATCGCACCGGTCAGCCGGGGCAGGGCGGCCGCGTCGGGCAGGTCCGCCGGCATCACCGCGCCGTCGAAATCGGAACCCAGCGCCACGCCGTCCTCGCCCAGGATCGCCAGCATGTGGTCGAGATGGCGCAGCAGGATGTCGAAGCCGCGGAACTGTTCCCGCCGGCCGTCGGGGGCAAGGAAGCCGGTGTTGAAGTTCAGGCCCACCACGCCGCCGGTATCGGCGATCTGGCGCAACTGCCGGTCGGTCAGGTTGCGGGAACTCGGGCAGATCGCATGGGCGGCCGAATGGGTGGCGACCAGCGGGGCATCGGTCAGCCGCGCCACATCGTCGCAGCCCTTCTCGTTCAGGTGCGACAGGTCGATCATGATCCGCAGCGCGTTGCATTCGCGCACCAGGGCGCGACCGCGGTCCGTCAGCCCCTCGCCACGATCGGGGGCCGAGGGGAAGGCGAAGGGCACGCCATGCCCGTAGGCCGTCGGCCGCGACCAGACGAACCCCATCGAGCGCAGGCCGATCGCGTGCCACAGATGCAGCGCATCAAGATCGGCCAGGGGCTCGGCCCCTTCCATGTGCAGGATTGCGGCGATGCGGCCCGCATCCATCGCCGCGCGGATGTCGGCGGCGCTGCGGCAGATCGACAGTGTGCCTGTGCGTTCCAGCCCGAACAGCGCCGCAGCCTGCGCGAAGGCCAGCGGCAGGGCCGCATCGCAGGCGACCTGGGGCGGCAGGGGCAGGTCGAAGGGCGGGTTTTCCTTCTGGCGCAGCAGTTCGGCTATGTCCCCGGTCTGGGCGTCGGGCACCCACATGGCGAAGAAGCCGCCGGCCATGCCCCCCTGCCGCAACCGCGGCAGGTCCATGTGGCCGGTACCGTCCCCTTCCCGCCACAGCCGGGCGGCATCGGTTCCAGCGGCCACGGCGCGCGGCAGGAAGTCGTTATGTCCATCGAATACGGGGATCATCTGGCCCAGTCCCAAGCTTTGCGCCTGCACGAAGATCATCCCTGCCGCGCCGATGCAAGCGGGCCGGGCTTGCCCTTCGCCGGGCTGCATGCAACGCATTTCCATTGAACGCGAGGGAACGGGAACGACATGGCGGGACGCATCATCACCGTGGCCCAGCAGAAGGGCGGCTCGGGCAAGACCACGCTGACGGTGAACCTTGCCGTGGCGCTGCGCCGCAAGGGCTTTTCCGTCGCGGTGCTGGACACCGACCCGCAGGGCAGCCTCGGGCGCTGGTTCATGGAACGGCTGGACCGGGGGGGCGAGGATGCGGGGCTCGAGTTCTCGACCTCTTCGGCCTGGGGGGCCAGCTACGAGGGCGAGAAGCTGAAGCGGCGTTTCGACGTGGTGCTGATCGACACGCCGCCCAAGATCGAAAGCGACCTGCGCCCGGCGCTGCGGGTGGCCGACCTGATCCTTGTGCCCATCGCCTCCAGCCAGGTGGACCTGTGGGCGACGGAAGGCGTGCTGGACCTTGCCGACCGGGAAAAACGCCCCGTCCTGATCGTGCTGAACCGGACGCGGCCGAACACGCGGCTGGGGGCCGAGGTGGCCGCGGGCGCGGCGGCCCTCGGGGTCCAGGTGGCGCAGGCCCAGATCGCGAACCGCGTGGCCTATGCCGAGACGCTGGGGCATGGCAGCGCCGTGGCCGAGGGGCAGGCCGGTCCTGCCCGCGACGAGATGGCCGTGCTGGCCGAGGAGGTCATGGCTCATGCCGGGATCGAGGGTGCCGCAACCATCGGCGGTCCGGGCCGGACCTGACGGCCTGATGCCGCCGATCAAGAACCGGCCGGGCAGCGGAAAGGGGACATGATGGCCGAAGCGGCAGATTTCAGCGGCATTTCCGGTGCCATGCCCATCGAGCCGCTGGCCGCGCCGCTTGCCCCCGATGCGCTGCGCGAACAGGTCGCGGCGCTGGGCCCGTGGTTTCACAACATCGATCTTGCGCCCGGCCTCTCCACGCGCGGGATCGCGCCGTCGGCCGGGCCTCAGCCCGCCGATCATCCGCGGCGGCGCTGGCAGGTTTACGAAGGCGTTCTGCCGCAGGACATGACCGGGATGCGGGTGCTGGACCTCGGCTCGGCCGAGGGGTTCTTTGCGCTGGAAATGGCGCGCAGGGGCGCCTTCGTGCTGGCCCAGGATTTCTGGGGCGCGATGATCCGGCGGCTGCGCTTTGCGGCGCAGGTCACGGGGCTGCAGGACCGGATCTAGACCCGGATCGGGGATGTGACCGCCATCCAGCCCGGCGAACGCTATGACGCGGTGCTGGCGCTGGGGCTGCTTTACCACCTGCGCCACCCCTTTCACGACCTTGAGATCATTTCCCGCGCCGCGGACCTGCTGTGGCTGGAAACGACGCTGCACGAGGGTAAGGAAAGCTTTCTCTACTTCAAGCCGCCCGCCGAGGGCGTCCACCATATCCGCAAATGGTTTCCGACCCGCGCCTGCGTGCGCCACATGCTGGACGAATGCAGGTTCACCACGGTCGAGGACATCCCCGACCCCACGCCCAACCGCGGCTCTTTCATGGCGCGGCGCTGACGCCAGGGCGGGCGGCGGCGCGGCCCAGGCTGCAGGCAGGCTGCCCTTGACCGATCCCGCAGGGGCCTTTCAATGCCGCCGCTTGCTGCGCTTGTTGCCGCCGCGCTGGCCCGCGCGGCCGGCGGTCGAGCGGCCCTGCGAACGGACCGCGGCCTCGGCCGCTTCCTCGACCGCCGTCTGCCGGGCCAGCGGGTCGTCGGCCACCACCAGCTCGACCGCCTCCAGCCGCTTGACCTCGTCGCGCAGGCGGGCGGCCTCCTCGAACTCGAGGTTCTCGGCGGCCTTTCGCATCTGGGTCCGCAGGGCGTCCAGATGCGCCTGCAGGTTGGCGCCGACCAATGGCTTGTCGATCTTCGTCGTGATCCGCGACTGGTCGGTATCGCCCTGCCACAGCCCTGCCAGCACGTCATCGACGTTCTTGCGGACGGTTGTCGGGGTGATGCCATGCGTCTCGTTATAGGCCTGCTGCTTGGCGCGGCGGCGTTCGGTTTCCCGCATCGCGCGTTCCATGCTGCC
>NZ_JAUNPC010000021.1 GCF_030536915.1 Paracoccus sp. (in: a-proteobacteria) | reverse complement strand
GTCCTGCAACATCTATTCGACCCAGGACCACGCCGCGGCCGCCATCGCCGCCGCCGGCATCCCCGTCTTCGCCGTCAAGGGCGAGACGCTGGAGGAATACTGGTCCTACACCGACCGCATCTTCCAGTTCCGCGACGGCGCGAACATGATCCTCGACGATGGCGGCGACGCCACGATGTACATCCTGCTGGGCGCGCGGGTCGAGGCCGGAGAGATCGACCTGATCGCCCGTCCCGAGTCCGACGAGGAGGAGGCGCTGTTCGCCCAGATTCGCAAGCGGATTACGCACTCGCCGGGCTGGTTCGCGCAGCAGCGCAACGCGATCCGTGGCGTCAGCGAGGAAACCACAACCGGCGTTCATCGCCTGTATGACCTGCACAAGCAGGGCCGCCTGCCGTTTCCCGCGATCAACGTGAATGACAGCGTCACCAAGTCCAAGTTCGACAACAAGTATGGCTGCAAGGAATCGCTGGTGGATGGCATCCGCCGGGCGACCGACGTGATGATGGCGGGCAAGGTCGCCGTCGTCTGCGGCTACGGCGATGTGGGCAAGGGCTCGGCCGCCTCGCTGCAAGGGGCAGGCGCGCGGGTGAAGGTCACGGAAGTCGATCCGATCTGCGCCCTGCAGGCCGCCATGGACGGGTTCGAGGTCGTGCTGCTTGAGGACGTGGTCTCCACCGCCGACATCTTCGTGACCGCCACCGGCAACAAGGACGTGATCCGCATCGAGCACATGCGCGAGATGAAGGACATGGCCATCGTCGGCAACATCGGCCATTTCGACAACGAGATCCAGGTCGCCGCCCTTCGCAACCACAAGTGGACCAACATCAAGGACCAGGTGGACATGATCGAGATGCCCTCGGGCAATCGCATCATCCTTTTGTCCCAAGGCCGCCTGCTGAACCTCGGCAACGCCACGGGGCATCCGTCCTTCGTCATGTCGGCCAGCTTCACCAACCAGGTGCTGGCGCAGATCGAGCTTTGGACCAAGGGTGACGAGTATCAGCCCGGCGTCTACATCTTGCCCAAGGCGCTGGATGAAAAGGTCGCGCGGCTGCACCTGGGCCGGATCGGGGTGAAGCTGACGGAACTGTCGCGCGATCAGGCCGATTATATCGGCGTGCCGGCTGACGGTCCCTTCAAGTCCGAGCATTACCGCTACTGATGCGCCTTCTCTGGTGGATCATCGGGATCCTGGCTGTCGTCCTGGCCTTCGCCGGGACGGTGCTGCCGATCGTGCCCACCGTGCCCTTCCTGATCGTGGCGGCCTTTGCCTTCAACCGCTCGTCGCCGCGCTTCCACCACATGCTGATGACGCACCGGGTCTTCGGCCCCCAGATCCGGGACTGGCAGGAACACCGGGCCATCGATCCCCGCGTCAAGGTGATCGTCTGCGTCAGCATGGCAATCGGCCTCTGCATCAGCTGGTTCATCCTGCCGCATCCCTACTGGGCCGTGCAGGTGGCGGTCCTTGCGCTAGTCGCGGTCTTCATCGTCACCCGCGCCAACCCCCCGACCCTTCCCTGAGCCTCAGCCGCCCCGGATCAGCCGCTTGATCCCGGCCACATGATCCGGCGCGGCGCCCAGCGCATCGGCGGCAAGCGCCTTGGCCGTTTCCATCAGCGCCTCGGGCGGCACGATGCGGTCCAGCAGGCCCCAGGACAGCGCCGTTTCCGCGTCGATCCGCTGTCCCGCCATCAGGATCATCGCCGCCCGCGACGGCCCCGCCAGCGCGGCCAGCCGGGCCGGGTCCGAGGGCTGGGGCAGGAAACCCAGTTTCATCACCGGATAGAAGATGCGCGCCTCGGGTACCGCGATCCGCAGGTCGCAGGCGAGCACCATTCCCAGCGCGCCCCCCGCCGCCGTGCCGTTCAGGGCGGCGATGGTCAGCGCTGGGGCTTGGGCGATGGCGCCCGACAGTTCCTCCCACAAGGGCGAGGTCGCAAGCCCCGCCCGCGCGGCTTCAAGATCAGCCCCCGCCGAGAAGACGCGGCCTTGCCCCGTCAGCACGATGGCGCGGGCGCCTTGGGCGCAGGCATCGCGCAGGGCATCGATCAGCGCCTGGATCATGTCCGCGGTCAGGGCATTGGCCTTGTCGGGCCGGTTCAACAGGATCGTGAAGAACCCCTCGCGCGTGCAATTCGTTTCGATCAAACCCACTGCCTCCTTTGATGCGGCGCCCGGATATGCAAGATTCGCCCTGCCGCGACCAACCACGCCGCCGACGTTTCTTGAAGGAATCGCTTTATGTTCTTGCGAACGACCACCTCTGTACTGGCCGTGCTGGCCTGGGCGGCCCCCGCGATGGCCGATGTCACCCCTGCGGAAGTCTGGCAGAACTGGGTCGAATACTACAAGGCCAACGGCTACACCGTCACCGAGGGCGCGCGGGACGAGGCGGGCGAAACCCTGACGCTGCGCGACGTGGTGATCGGCTACGAGGTGCCCGAGGACGAGACACGGGTCGAGTTCCGCACCCCCGAGATCACCCTGACCGGCACCGGCGACGGCCGGGTGCGGACCACGCTGGCGGAAACCACGCCCGCGACGGCAAGCTTCCGCAATTCGGACGGCGAGCAGGTCACGCTGAACGGATCGTTGGTCGCGCGGGACACCGAGATCGTCTCGGGCGGCACCGCTGCTGACATGACCCATGACACCCGCTCGGGCGAACTGACGCTGGCGCTGGATACGGTGCAGACCGGGGAAGAGACGCGCCAGGTGCCGGTCACGCTGAAGCTGTTGAACGCCACCAGCCGCCAGCAGATCGCGGATGGCGACCTCATGCGCTTTGACGCGACCATGGTCGCCGAGCGGGTCGAGTTCGCCGCCGCCTATGCCGATCCCGAGGATGCAGAGGCGCCGGGCCGGGTCAACGTGACAAGCTCTCTGACGGGGCTGCAGGGTTCCAGCGCGGGCACCATTCCCAAGGGGGCGGATGCCTCCGAGGACATGGCGGGTGCCTTGCGGGCGGGCATGGACGTGAGCGCGACGATATCGGCCGGGCCGGGCAGCCTGGACCTGGACTTCGCCGGGAAGGACGAGGAAGGGCAGGAGGACACCGTCCGCGCCAACTCGGCCCTGCAGGGGTTCGAGGTGACGCTGGCGCTGGGACCGGACGGGCTGAAATACCAGGGCGCGCTCGATTCGACCCAGACCGAGCTGACCGTCAGCGACCTGCCCGCGCCGATCAGCTATGCCATCGAGGAAGGCACCTTCGACGTGCAGTTCCCCGTGCTGAAAGCGGATGAGCCCGCGCCCTTCAAGTTCGCCTATTCCGTCGCCGGACTGACGCTGGCCGACAGCGTCTGGGACCTGTTCGACAGCGCCCGCACCCTGCCGCGGAACCCGGCCAGTATCGACATCGACCTGACCGGGCTGGTGCGCGTGGCCATGGACCTGTTCGACCCGGCGCTGATGGCCGCGGACGGACCGACCCCGCCCGGCACCGACGAGATGCAGGCCGACGGCAGCGCCGCGCTGCCCGATCCGGCCGAGGAGGAGGCGCCGAGCCCCTTCGAGCCGGTGCAGGTCACCATCAACCAGTTTGCCATCGACGCGCTGGGCGCCAGCATCGACGCCTCGGGCGAGCTGGCGGTGCCGGAAGGCGGCGACCCGGACCAGCCGGTGGGCGCGGTGAACGCGCGCCTTGAAGGCATCGACGGCCTGATCGACCGGCTGGTGCAACTGGGCGTCATCGCGCAGGAGGAAGTCGCGGGCTACCGCCTGATGCTGGCGCTGTTCGCCCGCCCCGCGCCCGAAGGCGGGGACGCCATGGTGGCGGATTTCGAGTTCCGCGAGGGCGGCCAGATCTTTGCCAATGGCCAGCAGGTGAAGTAACACCGCGCATCGACGCCATATCGCGGGGGCCGGCGCCGTCCGGCCCCTTCGCGCATCCAAGGGAATGCATGTCCATGACCCGATCCGACCCCCATGACCTTGCCCGGCTGACCGGGGCGCTGCTGTCAGCCGCCCGCGCAGCCGGCGCGACCGAGGCCGACGCCCTGGCCGTTTCGGGCGAGTCGCTGTCGGTCGAGGTCCGGGGCGGGGCGCTGGAACAGGCCGGGCGCGCCGAGGGCGTCGAGATCGGCCTGCGGGTGATCGTCGGCGGCCGGCAGGCCTGCGTGTCCGCCAGCGAACGGTCCGACCGCACCATCCGCGAGATGGCCGAGCGCGCCATGGCGATGGCCCGCGAGGCTCCGGTGGACGACAACGTGGGGCTTGCCGACCCCGCCCAGCTTGCGCGCGACCGCGACGTGGCGGCGCTGGAACTGGACGACGGCGCCCCCGCGCCGGAACCGCCCGCGCTGCTGGACATGGCGCTCAGGGCCGAGGCGGCGGCGCGGGCGGTCGAAGGCATCAGCATGGTGGAATCGGCCGGCGCCTCGACAATGCACCGGCGGATGTGGCTGGCGGGCACCAACGGTTTTTCAGGCGGCTATGGCCGCAGCAGCCACGGACTTTCCGCCGTCGCCATCACCGGCGAGGGTCTGGGGATGGAACGCGACTGGGCCGGCGAGGCCCGCGTCTGGGCCGAGGACCTGCCCAGCCCCGAGGAGATCGGCCGCCTTGCGGGCGCGCGCACCGTGGCGCGCAAGGGCGCCCGGAAGCCCCCGACCGGCGCCTTCCCGATCCTTTATGACGAGCGTGTGGCGGGGTCGCTGGTCTCGCACCTGCTGTCGGCGGTGAACGGCAGCGCGGTGGTGCGGGGGTCGAGCTGGCTCAGGAACGACATGGGCCAGCCGGTGCTGCCGCCGGGCTTCGACCTGTCCGAGAACCCGCGCCAGCCGCGCCATCCGGCATCGCGCCCCTTCGATGCCGAGGGATTGGCGACCGCGCCGCGCATGATCGTGGCGGACGGGGTGCTGCAGGGCTGGACGCTGGATCTGGCGACCGCGCGCAAGCTGGGGATGGCCTCGACCGGGAACGCGATGCGCGGCACCTCCTCTCCGCCCTCGCCGGGGATCACCAATGTCGCGCTGACGGCGGGAAAGGCCAGCCCCGATGACCTGATCCGCGACATGGGGCGGGGGCTGGTCGTGACCTCGATGCTGGGCGCCTCGATCAACGCGACGACGGGGGATTACTCGCGCGGGGCGGCAGGCTTCTGGGTCGAGAACGGCGAGATCGCCTGGCCCGTCAACGAATGCACCATCGCGGGGAACCTGCGCGAGATGCTGATGCGGATCACCGCCGCCGACGACCTGCCCGAGTGGCGAGGCCTGCGCGTCCCCAGCCTGCTGGTCGAAGGGATGACCGTTGCCGGAAGCTGACCTCGACCTGATCACCCGGGCGGCCGAGGACGCCGGGCAGATCGCGCTGGCCCATTGGCGCGGCGACTACCGCCATTGGGAAAAGGACGCGGGCGCCGGTCCCGTGACCGAGGCCGACCTGGCCGTCAACGCCGCGCTTGAGCAGGCGCTACGCGCCGCGCGTCCCGATTACGGCTGGCTCAGCGAGGAAAGCCCCGAGGACCCGCGCCGTGCGGATGCCGCCCGCGTCTTTGTCGTCGATCCCATCGACGGCACTCGCGCCTTCATGGCGGGCGAGGACGGCTTTGCCGTGGCGGTGGCCGTGGTCGAGGATGGACAGCCCATCGCCGGCGTCGTCCACCAGCCTGCCCGAGGCGTGACCTATGCGGCCGCGGCGAATGGCCCCGCCACCCGCAACGGCCAGCCGATCCGCCCGCGCGCCGTGCGGCTGGAGGGTGCGGAGGTGCTGACCACAAAGGCGGCGCTGGACCCGATGTTCTGGCGCGGCGGCCGGGTGCCCCCGTTCAGGCGCAGCTTCCGGCCGTCGCTGGCATGGCGGCTCTGCCTCGTGGCCGAGGGGCGGTTCGACGCGACCTTGTCGATGCGCCCGGTCTGGGAATGGGACATCGCGGCGGCAAGCCTGATCGCCGGGCGGGCGGGCTGCGGCGTGACCGACCGGCGCGGGCGGCCCCTGCGCT
The DNA here is from genome assembly GCF_030536915.1 of Paracoccus sp. (in: a-proteobacteria). Taxonomy (GTDB): domain Bacteria; phylum Pseudomonadota; class Alphaproteobacteria; order Rhodobacterales; family Rhodobacteraceae; genus Paracoccus. The sequence goes on along the minus strand of NZ_JAUNPC010000021.1, from coordinate 35,651 downwards.
TCAACCGGGTGCCGCCCTTGGGCGACGGGCTGATCGTGGCGCCGCCCGCGCTGCACGGCGAACTGGTTGCGGCGCTGGACGTTGAGCCGCCGCAACACGCGGGCGCTGGAACCGGAAAGGCCGCAGGATGAACCGACTGCCCCCCGAAACGCTCGACCGCCTGGCCGATGCGATCAGCTTCCAGCCCGACAACGAACCGGGCCGCGTCTTCCGCGAGGCCCTAGGCCGCTTTGCCACCGGCGTCACCGTGGTCACGGCCACGGGGCCGCAGGGACCGGTGGGGATGACGGTCAACAGCTTCACCAGCGTCTCGCTGGATCCGCCGCTGGTGCTGTGGTGCCCGGCGCGGTCGTCCTCGCGCCACGCGATCTTCGCGGATGCCCAAGCCTGGTCGATCCATGTGCTGGGGGCCGAGCAACTGGACATCTGCCTGCGATTCACCCGTGGCGGGCCGCAGTTCGAGGGGCTGGAGCTTGGGCAAACCACGCTGGGCACGCCCCTGATCCCCGGAGTCGCCGCGCGCTTCGACTGCCACGCCCATGCGGTCCATGACGGCGGCGACCACAGCCTGCTGCTGGGCCGGGTGGCCGAGGTCACGGTCGGCGGGCCGGACGACCATCCGCTGGTCTTCGCGGCGGGTCGCTTCGGCGCGTTCCAGCCCGACGAGTAGACCTCAGCCCAGCGGCTCGAGTTCCGGCAGGGGCTCCAGCGGCGGCAGCGGGTCCAGGGTGAAGATCGGGTCCGTGCGCGGCGCGCTGGTGCGGACCGTCGCCCCCGGCCCGCCCAGCGTCGCGATCTGCGCCGCAAGCTGGGCAATGGCCGCGTTCTGGGCCGCGGCGATGGCGGCGGGCGCGGCGGGGGGATTTCTTCCGCTGGCGGGTTGCGCCCCGGGGATCGGAACGGCGATGTCGAAGTTGCGGGCATGGTTGGTCCCCCCCGCGCTGTCCTGCGAGACGTAATAGCGCCCGCTCAGCCGGTAGACCCCGTCAAGCTGCGCCAGCGCCTTTTCCACCCGCACCAAGAGCCTCCGGCGCGGTGGCTCGGCCAAAGGCCAGGGCTCGGCGATCACCGTCGCCCCCGACATGTCCGAGATCGCGCGGGCAAGCGTCAGGGTGAAGGCCCGTTCCGGCACATCGGCCCACAGGTTGCGCGGGTTCGACCGCACCGCGCCGTCGGCGGTCTGCCAGGCGATCTCGCCATTCCCGGCATATTCCGGCAGCGACACGTCGGCCAGTTCGGCGGTGCCGAGATTGTTGGCCACCCGCATGGCCGGGGTCGGCGGGTCGATCAGGAAGCGCGCCGTCTTTTCGGGGTTCGAGCAGCCGGCCAGCGCCGCAAGGGCCAGAAGCGAGATTGCAAGGCGCATGGTCTATCGTCCCAAGATAAAGGCGCGCGGGTTGCGCTCGATGGAGGAAGCGAGGCTGCCGAAGGATTCGGCCGCCCGGCGCAGGCTGCGCAAGGTGTTGACGGTTTCGGTGTTGAAGGCGCCCCGGTCGCCATAGGCGGCGATCACCGCCTCGGCCCGCGCGGCAAGCTGCTGGAAGCGCAGCGACAGGCCGGGCAGGGTGCTGGCCGCCTGCGCGATCTGGTCGGCCGCCCGCCGCGCCGATTGCAGCGCCGCGTTCAGGTTGCCCGCCGCGCCGCCTTCGCGCAATTCGTTCATCAGCGCCGAGGCCGCCTGCAGCGTGTCCGACAGGTTGCGCGGCAGTTGTTCGGCATCCTCGCTGCCCAGCATCGCACGCAGGTCCTCGATCAGGCCAGTGGCCGAGGCGCTGATGCCGGCGAAGTCGAACTCCTCGACGGCGATGGCGGCTTCCTCCATTTCGGCCACCATTTCCGGCACGTCGGCGGCGGCTTCGGTGACGGCGGCGGCAGCGGCGCTGGCCTCGTCCATGAAGCTTGCCACGCGTTCCGCGATCCGGCCCTCGCGCATGTCGGCGGCGATCGCCCCGATGTCGCCTGCGGCGGAACCCAACTGGTCCACGGCATCGCCCAGCCGTCCGGGCAGGCTGCGCGCGGCATCGGTCCCCAGCACGCCGCGGATGTCATCGACCGCCGACCGGACCGAGGCGCCCAGGCTGGTGAAATCGACCTCGCGGATCGAATCCGTGGCGGTTTCCACGTTCGCGGCGATCTGCGGCAGGCGGTCGGCCACGCCGTTCAGCTTGCCCGCGATCTCGCTGGCCGTGGCGGTGGCGCCAGCCACGTTTTCCACCACGCCCGAGGCACGCAGCTCCTGCGTGGCGCTGCGGATCTCGGTCATCGTGACATTCGCCTCGTCGATGGTGCGGCGCAGCGATCCGGGGATCGCGCGGGTGTCCTGTGAACTGGCGATGGCGGTGACGCTGTTCATCATGTCGGTGGCGGATTTCAGCAGTTCTTCCAGCCTGAGGTTGCCGATGCGCGCCATGAAGCCCTGCGCCGTGGTCGAGATGTCGGACAGGTCCGGGGGCGCCGCGGGGATGATGGGATAAGGCTCGGCATCCGTGACGATCCGCGCGGCAGGCGCGTCCGGCAGGTCCACCAGTTCCACCATCAGCGAGGTGCCAAGGAAACCCGCGCCGGTCACGCGGGCGCGCAGGCCCTGTTCGACCCCGCCGGCCAGGAAGGCCAGCGCGTCCTCGGGTCCCGCATCGTCCGGCAGGCCCATGCGCTGCGGAGAGACCGCCAGCGTGATGTCCTGCAGCACCTGCCCGGGCTGGCCGTCCGGCCCCTGGGTCACGCGCACCGAAAGGCCCGTGACCCGGCCCACGGTCAGGCCTTGGAACTGGACGTCCGCGCCTTCGGTCAGCCCGCGCACCGCATCCGTCATCAGCATGGTCAGCCGCAGCTCGTCCTGCGGCGAGGCGGCGAACAGGCTGTTGCCCGCCGTCTGCCGGTCGGGCTGCAACTGGAACAGATGGCCCGCCTGCACCGGCTGGCCGCCCGAGGACAGGGTGGCGAACTCGGCTCCGCCCTGCAGCAGCGAGGACAGCGAGCTGACGTTCAGCGAGATGCCCTGCGCCCCCAGCGACACCGAAAAGCCCGAGGTGTCCCAGAACACCGTCGTCGTGGTCAGTTGCTGGTCATGGGGCGCCTCGATGAAGACGTCGGCGACCACCGATTCCTCGCCATCCGACAGGCGCAGGTTCTGCATCCGCCCGACCGCGAGGCCGCGGTAGAAGATCGGGGCGCCCTCGCTCATCCCCGAGGCGTCGTTGGCGGCAAGCTGCACCCAGGTGCCCCGTTCGTTGCTGCGGGTCAGGGGTGCGCGTTCCAGCCCCTCGTGGACGCCGGTCTCGGCGGGGCCCGGCTCGTTGTCCCACCAGCCCTCGATGAAGGCGCCGGTCAGCACGGTGTCGAGCCGCGAGATGCCCTGCGCGGAAACCTGGGGGCGGACGATCCAGAACTCGGCCTCGTCGTCGATGAACTGGGCGATGTCCTTGTCCACGCGGATGTCCACGATCACCCGCTGCAGGTCGGGGGTGAAGCGCACGGCCTCGACCCGGCCCACCGGGATCTCGCGGAAGCGCAGCTCGGTTTCGCCCGGCGTGATGCCGGTGGCGTCGTTGAAGGCGACCGAGATCTCGGTCCCGCGCCCGGTATAGGCGTTCCAGGCCAGCGCCATCGTCACCAGAAGCGCGATGATCGGCACGGCCCAGATGACCGAAACGCTGGCGCGGGCGGCGCGGGCGGCGGTGCGGCGCACGGGGCTGGCCGGGCGCAGCGGCGCGCCGGCCGCATCCGCGCGGGTTGCGTTGTCTGGCGGGGGCATGTCGGTCATTCGGCGGTCTTGTCCTTGCGCGTGCGAAGCGGCAACCCGCGCCAGATCAACCGCGGATCGAAGCTGAGCGCCGAAAGCATGGTAAAGGCAACCGACAGCGCGAAGCTGACGGCGGCCGGGCCGGGGTGGATCGAGGCCACGAAGCCCAGTTGCACCAGCGCCGACAGGATCGCCACCACAAAGACGTCGATCATCGACCAGCGGCCGATGAATTCCACCGCCTCCAGCGCGCGCAGGCGGGTGTGGGCGGCCTCGACGGTGGCGGGCTTTCCGGCGACGCGGGCAAGCCAGGCGATCACGATGAACTTGCCGACCGGCACCACGATCGAGGCCACGAAGACGATCGCCGCGATGCCGTAGTTGCCGTATCGCATCAGGTCAATCACGCCGCCGAGAATCGTGGATTCCGTGTTTCCGGCCAGCCCCAGGAAGGACTGCGTCCGCAGCATCGGCCAGAGATTCGCGGGGATGTAGAAGATCAGCCCGGCCAGCCACCAGGCCCAGACCGCCTGCAGGCTGCGCCGGTCGGGCGGGACCAGCCGCGCCCCGCAGCGGCCGCAGACTTCGCTTTCCGACGGCCAGACCCGGCCGCAGCCGCGGCAGCCGATCAGCCCGGCCCGGTGGGCGGTCAGGACGGGGCCGTGGTCGGACAGCCGGTCATGGCCACTCATCCGGCGGTGTCCGGGGCGGGGGGCGCGCCTTCGACGGTGCGGCGGTCGCGGGCGGCGGCCCCGGCGTCGGGTACGACCTCGCGCCCGTCGGTGAAGGCGCCGCGGTCCTCCAGCGTGTCCCAGATCGTCGCCGCGCAGGTGAAGACGTCGCTGGCGGCGCTGACAAGGATCAGCGCGCAGAAGGCCCAGAAGGCCGGTCCCAGGCTGACCGTCGCCAGCCCCGCCACCTTGACCAGCGCGACCGAGGTGCCGATCACGAAGATCTCGGCCATCGACCAGGGCCGCAGCAGTTCCGACAGGCGGAAGGCCTGCCCCGCGTGGCGCGCCGGCCGCCCGTTTCCGCGCATGGGCAGCAGCACATAGACCAGCAGCACCGCCCTGAGCGCCGGCAGGCCTACGATGAAGGCCAGCATCGCCACAGTCAGCGGCATCAGCCAGCCTTGGGAAAAGGCCATCGCCACCCCGAAGAGCGAGGTCGCGTTCCCCAGTCCCATGCGCGAGATTTCCAGAAACGGAAAGAACACCGCCGCCACCATCAGCACCAGCGAGGTGAAAGACAGCGCCACGATCTGGGTGAAGGCGCCCTCGCGCGGGCGGGCGAGGACGTGGCCGCAGCGGATGCAGGCGGCCTTCTCGCCGTCATGCAGTTCGGTTTCGACATGCAGGGCGTCGCAGCGCGGACAGGCGATCAGCCCCGCGCCGGTCCGCATGTCATATTGCCCCGCCTCGATCATGGGGCCCAAGATAAGCCCGCCGCGCCGCCGCGCAAGCGCGCCGCTGCGTCCGCCCCTGCTTGCCCCGGCCCGCGGCGCTGCTAGCATCGCCCGCCACAAGGGAAGGGGGTGCCGGGATGCACGATGTCGTCATCGCAGGCGCAGGCAGCGCCGGCTGCGTTCTGGCCGCAAGGCTGTCCGAGGACCCGCGCCTGCGCGTCCTGCTGATCGAGGCGGGCGAGAGCGACCGCTATCCCTGGATCCACATCCCGATCGGCTATCTTTACTGCATCGGCAACCCGCGCACCGACTGGATGTACCGCACCGCCCCCGATCCGGGATTGCACGGGCGGCAGTTGCTTTACCCGCGGGGCCGGGTGCTGGGCGGCTGCAGTTCGATCAACGGGATGCTGTATCTGCGGGGGCAGGCCGCCGATTACGACGGCTGGCGGCAGATGGGCTGCACCGGCTGGGGCTGGGACGATGTCCGGCCCCTGTTCCTCAAGTCCGAGGATTATTTTGCCGGCGCGTCCGAGCACCACGGCGCGGGCGGGCCTTGGCGGATCGAGCGGCAGCGGCTGCGCTGGGACATCCTCGACGACTGGGCCAAGGCCGCGAGCGAGGTTGGCATCCCTGCGACCGACGACTTCAACACGGGCGACAACGAGGGCGTGGGCTATTTCAAGGTCAGCCAGAAGGGCGGCTTCCGCGTCTCGGCCGCCCGCGCCTTCCTGCGCCCGGCGATGCGGCGGCCGAACTTGACGGTCCTGACCGGCCGCCACGTCCGCCGGGTCGTGTTCGAGAGCCACCGGGCCGTTGGACTGGAGCTTTATGCCGACGGCCGCGCGGAAATCGTCCGCGGCGGCCAGATCGTGCTGAGCGCGGGCGCCATCAACACCCCCCAGATCCTGCAACTGTCCGGCATCGGCCCTGGCGCCCTGCTGCAGGAGATGGGCATCCCCGTCCTGCGCGAGGCCCCTGTGGGCGAGAACCTGCAGGACCACCTGCAACTGCGCTGCAGCTGGAAGGTGTCCGAGGCGCGGACGCTGAACCAGCTTGCCCGCCGCTGGTGGGGCAAGGGCATGATCGGTGCCGAATACGCCCTGCGCCGCACGGGTCCGATGAGCATGGCCCCAAGCCAGCTTGGCGCCTTTGCCCGGTCCTCACCCGACGTGGCGTCGCCGGACCTTGAATGGCACGTCCAGCCCCTGAGCCTCGAAGCCTTCGGCCAGCCGCTGCACGACTTTGCGGCGATCACCGCCAGCGTCTGCCACCTGCGGCCCGAAAGCCGGGGCCATGTGCGGATCGCCTCGCCCGACCCGATGCACCCGCCGGTGATCGCGCCGCATTACCTGTCCACGCCGGGCGACCGGCTGACGGCGGCCCGCGCGATCCGCCTGACCCGCCGCATCATGGCGCAGGCGCCTTTGGCGAAGTATCGGCCCGAGGAGTTCAAGCCAGGGCCGGAGTTTCAGACCGACAAGGAGCTGGCCCATGCGGCGGGGCTGGTCGGCTCGACCATCTTCCATCCCGTCGGCACCGCCCGGATGGGCGCGGACGAGGGCGCGGTGGTGGACCCGCGCCTGCGTGTGCGCGGGATTGAAGGGCTGCGCGTCGTGGATGCCTCGGTCATGCCTGTGATCACGTCGGGCAACACCAATGCGCCGACGATCATGATCGCGGAAAAGGCGGCGGTGATGATGGCCGAGGAAATGCGCGGCATTTGATCCGTTAACGCCCCCGCAGGCTTTGGTCTGCTAGACCCGCCCTCGTGCAGTTGAGGGTGGCCGATGCCGTCAGACAGGAACGCCCCGCCGATCATCATCAGGCGGGTTCAGGGTGGGGCCGAGGCCGGCCACCACGGCGGCGCGTGGAAGGTGGCTTACGCGGATTTCGTGACCGCGATGATGGCCTTCTTCCTGCTGATGTGGCTGCTGAACGCCACCACCGAAAAGCAGCGGCAAGGGCTGGCCGAATATTTCGACCCGACGATCGTGAACTCGACCTCGGGCGGCGCCACGGGGATCGACGGCGGAAAGTCGGTCGAGCCTCCGGCGGACCAGTCGGCCCAAAGCGCCGCTGGCAACCGGGAACTGCAGGAAATCCAGCGCGCCCTGCAGGATGCGCTGACCGGCAGCGGCGCCGAATCGATGCAGCGGGTGAACCTGCTGCGCCATGTCGTGACCCGGATGACGGACGAAGGACTGGTGATCGAGCTTGGCGATGTCGCCCGCGCGCCCCTGTTCGAGGGCGACAGCGCCCGGCCCATGCCGGTGCTGCGCGACCTGACTGCGATCCTCGCCACCGTTCTGGGGCGGGTCAGGAACCAGGTCGCGATTGCCGGCCATGTGCGGGGCTTTCCCGAGATGCTGATCGAGAATCCGGTCTGGCCCCTGTCCGACCAGCGCGCCCATGCCGTGCGGGAACTGCTGGTCCGGGGGCGGCTGGACCAGTCCCGCATCCAGCGCGTCACCGCTTATGGCGACAAGCGGCCGAGGAACGCGAATGCGATGGACCCGGCCAACAACCGGATCGAGGTGATTTTACTCAGATGAGGCCGGTGAGGGCGCCGGCGTTAGCGGGAAATTAAGCCCTCGCGGGAATCATGCAGCGAATGACGACTCAATCAGGGTGATCCGAATGTCGATTTCCTCGTCCCTCAATGCCGGGGTTGCCGGACTGGCCGCGAATGCGACGCGGCTTGCCGGGATCTCGGACAACATCGCGAATTCCGGGACGTTCGGATACAAGCGCGTGGACACCGATTTCGAAAGCATGGTGATCAACCAGGCGCGCGGGGCCGGGCTTTATTCCGCAGGCGGCGTGCGGGCCACCGCCTCGCGCCTGGTCGACGAAAAAGGATCGCTGGTATCGTCCTCGCATCCCCTCGACATCGCCACCTCGGGCCGGGGGATGCTGCCGGTGATGCCCTCGGTCCTGCTGGGCGCGGGAATGCGCGGGCAGCCGATGATGATGACCTCGACCGGATCGTTCCGCCCCGATGCCGAAGGGGTGCTCAGGACCGATGCGGGGCTGGTGCTGATGGGCTGGCCGGCAAACCCCGACGGGACCATCCCGTCCCATCCGCGGGACACGGCGGGCGGGCTGCAGCCGGTGGTGCTGAACCAGAACCAGACCTCGTCCGACCCGACGACGCGCATCAGCCTGGGGATCAACCTGCCCGCCGGCGCCACCCGTCCCGGCGCCGCCGGCGTGCCGGAAACGACGACGATCGAGTATTACGGCTCTCTCGGCCAGTCCGAGAACCTGTTCATCACCTTCACCCCCGCCGTTCCCACCGGGACCGGCCCCGGCAACAACTGGACGATGGAGATCCGTGACGGCAACGGCGCCACGGCCAATGTTCTGGGCAGCTACATGCTGACCTTCGACGGCAGCCACGCGGGCGGCGGGACCTTGCGCTCTGTCACGACCCTTTCGGGCAGCGACTATGACCCGGCGACCGGCGCGCTGCCGCTGACGGCGCAGGGCGCGCCCCTGACGATCAACATCGGCGTTCTCGGCGGGGCGGGGGGGCTGATGCAGCTCGACAGCGCCTTTGCGCCGACGAACATCGCAAAGGACGGCTCTCCGGCAGGGAACCTGACCACGGTCGAGATCGACGAGCACGGGATGCTGCGCGCGGCCTATGACACCGGCTTCATCCGCACGATCTACCAGGTCCCGCTGGTCGATGTGCCGAACCCGAACGGGCTGATCTCGCTGAACAACCAGACCTACCAGGTTTCGCCGACTTCGGGTTCGTTCTACCTGTGGGATGCAGGCGACGGGCCGACCGGGGCTGTCGAGGGCTATGCCCGCGAAGCCTCGACCACCGATGTCGCGGCGGAACTCACCGACCTGATCCAGACCCAGCGTGCCTATTCCTCGAACGCCAAGGTCATCCAGACCGTGGACGAGATGCTGCAGGAAACCACCAACATCAAGCGCTGAGGCGCCGCGGGATAGCCGGACATGAGCCTGTCGAATGCCCTGACGAATGCGGTCTCGGGCCTGGTGGCCGCCTCGCGCGGGACCGAGGTCGTGGCCTCGAACCTCGCCAATGCCGCCACCCCCGGCTATGCCCGGCGCGAGTTGCAGATGGCGGCGCGGCCGCTGGTTTCCGGGGGCGGGGGCGTCCATGTCGATGGCGCCGTCCGCATGGTCCAAGGCTCGGTGCTTGCGCAGGCCCGCCTTGCCGGGGCCGAAACGGCGCGCGCGGAAACGCTGGCGGAATTTCACAAGTCGGTCTCGGACGCGATCGGGGTGCCGGGCGAGGCGGGATCGCTGACCACGCTGCTGTCGCAACTGGACGGTGCGCTGGTTGCAGCGGCGGCCCGCCCGGAAAGCGAAGCCGGGCTTTCGCAGGCTGTCTCGGCCGCGCGTGATCTCGCCCGCGCCTGCAACACGCTGGGCGCCCATGTGCAGGACGCCCGCAGCGCCGCCGACCGCGCCATCGGGGCGGATGTCCAAGCGCTGAACTCGGGGCTGAAGCGGGTGGCCGAGCTGAACCGCCAGATCACCGTCCAGATGACCGGCGGCAAGGATGCGAATGCCCTGCAGGACGAACGCCAGCGGACCATCGACGGGCTGTCGCAGATCGTCCCGCTCAAGGAACTGCCGCGCGAGGGCGGGCGGGTGGCGTTGTTCACGGCGGAAGGGGGCGTGCTTCTGGATGGCTTCGCGCCTGCCAGCCTTGAATTCACGGCCGTCGGGCTGGTGACGGCCGACATGAGCGCGGGTTCATCGGCGCTGGGCCTGCTGAGGCTAAAGGGCGAGCCTGTTCCCACCGGGCAGATGGGCCGCTTCGCCGGTGGCAGGCTGGCGGCGAACTTCCAGATCCGCGACCTTGACGGTCCCTTGGCGCAGGCGCGGCTGGATGCCGCCGCCGCCGACCTGCACGACCGCTTTGCCGGCGCCGCGTCCGGTCCGACGCCATGGGCAACCGCACCGGGGCTGTTCATCGATGCTTCCCCCGCCGCGCCGGGTCTGGCGCAGCGGATTGCCGTGAACGCAGCGGTCGATCCGGCGGCAGGCGGGGCCGTCTGGCGATTGCGGGACGGAATGGCGGCAGCGCCGGGGCCGGTCGGGAACGGGGACCTGCTGATGCGGATGCAGGAGGCACTGGACGGGCCGCGTGCCGTGCCGGGCCTCGGGGCGGTGCCGCGCAGCGCCGCGGGCCACGCAGCCGAACTGACCTCGCTGGCCGCATCCGGCCGGCTTTCGGCGGAACGCGACGTGACAACCGCAATGGCGCAGTCCTCGGCCTATGACACCATGCTGCGGCAGGACGGCGTGGACAGCGACCGCGAGATGGAGACGCTGCTTGCGCTTGAACGGGCCTATGCGTCGAACGCCAAGGTGCTGCAGGCGGTGGATGACATGATCCAGACGATACTGAGGCTGACATGACGGGTTTCAATTCTGTCGGCGACCTTTCGCGCTCGGTGCTGCTGAGGCAGGCGAGTGCGCAATTCAAGTCGCGGCTGCTGACCCTGACGCAAGAGGCGGCGACGGGTCTCAGGTCGGATGTTCCCGCGGCGCTGAACGGACAGATGGGGCGGCTGGCGCAGGTTCAGGACCGGCTGTTGTCGCTGCAGGCGCATGAACAGGCGGCTGCCTCGGCGCGATCCGAGATGGACGGGCTGCAGAGCGCGATGGAGGCGATGCAGAAGCTCGGCGCAGGTCTTCTGCCAAAGGCCAACATGGCGGATGCCACGAGCCTGGGGATAAGGGCCACGGAAGCGCGGCAGGATTTCCATTCGGCGGCACGGCTGCTGAACGTTTCGGTGGCGGGGCGGCATGTCCTGTCGGGAACGGCAGTCGATAGGCCGCCGCTGTCGGACCCGGCCGACATGCTCGCCGGTGCCAGGGCGCAGGTGGCGGGCCTGACCGAACCGGCCCGGATCGTCGCGGCGCTGGACGCCTGGTTCGACGCGCCCCCCGGCGCCGGAGGCTTCGCCGACGCGCATTTCCATGGCGACACCAGGGTGCGTGAGGTTCCGGTCGCACCGGGTGAAACCGTCCGGCTTGATCGCACCGCGCTTGATCCGGCCTTTCTGAATCTTCTGAACGGTCTGGCGCTGGGGGCGGTTGCAACCGATCTCGGCCTGTCGGGCGGGGAAAGCGCCGAGCTGCTGGACGAGGCCGGCGCAAGGGTTGCCGCCGCAACAACCGCCCTGACCATGCGGCGGGCGGATCTGGGCCTGCAGGAAGCCGCCCTGGAACGCGCCGCGGCACGGAGCGCGGCTGAAACCACGGCGCTTTCACTTGTCCGGTCCGACATGCTTTCGGCCGATCCCTATGAAACGGCGACCGCCCTCACCCAAGCCGAAACGGGCCTGCAGAATCTGTATGCGCTCACCTCGCGGCTGTCGCGCCTTTCCCTGACGGATTATCTCTGATGGCGTATCTCACGCGGCTCATCGCGCTTCTTGTTCTGCTGCCGGCGCTGGCCTGGGGGGCGCCGGTGCGCATCAAGGATCTTGCGACAGTGGATGGCGTCCGGGGCAACGATCTGCTGGGCTACGGCCTTGTCATCGGCCTGAACGGCACCGGCGACAGCCTGCGGAACACGCCTTACACCGAGGAGATGCTGGGCAGCCTGCTGGAACGCCTCGGCGTCAATGTGACCGGCGAAAGCTTCCGGCCCAAGAACGTCGCCGCCGTGATGGTGACGGGAACCCTGCCGCCGTTTGCGCGGGCGGGCGGCCAGATCGACGTGACCGTCGCGGCCATCGGGGATGCGAAAAGCCTGCTGGGCGGCACGCTGATCATGACGCCCCTGAACGCGGCGGATGGCGAGGTCTATGCGGTGGCGCAAGGCTCGATCATCGCAGGCGGGGTCTCGGCGGAAGGGGATGCGGCCTCGGTCGTCCAGGGGGTGCCGACTTCCGGCCATATTCCTTCGGGCGCGCGGGTCGAGCGCGAGGTCGATTTCGACTTCACCCGGATGACCAGCTTCCGCCTGGCCCTGCGGTCCGCCGATTTCACCACCGCCGCCCGGATCGAGAAGGCGATCAACGACGATCTGGGTGACGGCGTGGCGACGCTTCTGGACGCGACGACGATCTCGATCGATTCCGCCGGTCTCGGCACGGTGAACCCCGCGCGGCTGGTCGGGCGGATCGAGAACCTGCTGGTCGAACCGGAAAGCCGCGCCCGCGTGGTCGTCGATCACCGCTCGGGCACGATCGTGATGGGCGAGGAGGTGCGCATCTCGCGCGTGGCCGTCTCGCAGGGCAACCTGACCCTGCGGGTCCGCGAGACGCCGATGGTGTCGCAGCCCAATCCCTTCTCGCCGGGCGAAACCGTGGTCGTGCCCCGCACCGATGCCGAGATCACGCAAGAGCCGGGGATCGGCTTCGCCGAGGTCAGCGGCGAATCCTCGCTGTCCGACGTGGTCGCAGGGCTGAACGCGCTGGGGGTCCGCCCGCGCGAATTGATCGACATCCTCAAGGCGGTCCATGCCGCCGGGGCGCTGCACGCCGAGTTCATCGTGAACTGATGAAGGGAAACAGGCAGATGGCGCTGAAGCAGGCGCCCCGATCTGCCTTGCACATGCCGGCTTCGCCGTGGAGAGCGCCCTGGGAGAGCAGTTCCCAGGACCATGCTGACATGGCTTCGGGCAGGGCGAGGTCGACCTGGCTGCCTTGGCCATAAGGCAAGAGGATGCGGGCAGGTAGCCCCCGATGCCCAGGAGCCTCGGCCTGCAATGGTGTGTGCGGCCGGAAGGGAAGGCAGGAGGACGAGGCGTTGCTGCAGAAACCCCCCGGCAGGGCGTTTGGTGCCGCCGTTCGGGCATGTTGACCGGCATATCCCTGCGCTTTCTTGAAGACGGCGCCCCGAGGACGCTCGACCGCTGCCGTGCCATGCATGCTGGTGTTCATCGACATCCGGGCCAAGCCAGCGCTCGGATGCCGTGACAAGACCCCGTTCGCGGCGCGGCCAGCGGCCTGTCACGGGAACCCGCGGCGGCGCTTGTCGCGCCGCCGCTGATCTCAGTCCGGCACTCCTGCATCGGCAGGACCGGGCAGGGAGACGAGCCCGTTCGTCACGGGCCGGCCGTCCATCGTCACCCTCATCTCGCCATCCTGCCGCGTGACTGCCACCTCATGGGACGCCCCTCCGATCGAGAAAGCCGCAGTGAAGCCCGGCCAGTCATCGGGCAGGCTCGGGTTGATCTCGATGCCTTCGGGACGGCGGCGAATGCCCAGCAGGCCCTCGACCGCGGCACGGTAAAGCCAGCCGGCCGAGCCCGTGTACCAGGTCCAGCCGCCACGTCCCATCTTGTCGCGGGCGGCATAGACGTCGGCGGCCACGACATAGGGCTCGACCCGGTAGATCTCGGCCGAGCGGGCGTCCAGCGCGTGGTTGATGGGGTTCAGCGCGCTCAGCAGGTGGTGGGCGCGGTCTCCGTCGCCGTTGCGGGCCAGCGCATAGACCATCCAGGCGGCGGCATGGGTATACTGGCCGCCGTTCTCGCGCACGCCCGGCGGATAGGACTTGATGTAGCCCGGCTCGGCCTCGGTGTTCTGGAAGGGCGGGGTGAACAGTTGCAGAAGCTGGCCGTTGCGGTTGAAGAGCTGCGCCAGCGCCGCGTTGACGCCGTCCCGCGCCCGGTCTGCCCGGCCCGCCCCCGAGATCATCGCCCAGCTTTGCGCGATGCTGTCGATGCGGCATTCCGGGCTGCCTGCCGAACCAAGCGGGGTGCCGTCGTCGAAGAAGCCGCGGCGATACCAGGCGCCGTCCCAGCCGGCATCGTCCAGCGCCTGCGCCACCCGCCGGGCATGATCCTCCCAGGCCGCGGCGCGGGCATCGTCGCCGCGGGCGCGGGCAAGGGGGGCGAAAGAGGCGATGGTGTCGCAAAGGAACCAGCCCAGCCAGACGCTTTCGCCACGCCCTTCCTCGCCCACGCGGTTCATGCCGTCGTTCCAGTCACCGCCGAGGATAAGCGGCAATCCATGTTCGCCGGTCCGCGCCATCGCAAGGTCCAGCGCACGGGCGCAATGTTCATAGAGCGGCGCTTCCTCGCCCGCAGGCTGGGGCTGGTAGAAGCGGTCATGCTCGCCTGGTTCCAGTGCCGGGCCGGTGATGAAGGGCACGGTCTCGTCCAGGATCGCGCCGTCGCCCGTGGCCGCGACGTAAAGGGCGGTGATATGGCCCAGCCAGACCACGTCGTCCGAGATCATCGTCCGCACGCCCGCTCCGGTGCGCGGCAGCCACCAGTGCTGGACATCGCCCTCGGGGAACTGGCGCGAGGCCGCGTTCAGGATCTGGCGGCGGCAGAGCTGCGGGTCCTGCAGGATCAGGGCGCTGGTGTCCTGCAACTGATCGCGGAAGCCGAAGGCGCCCGAGGCCTGATAGAAGGCAGTCCGCGCCCGGATGCGGCAGGCCAGCGCCTGATAGGGCAGCCAAGTGTTGACCATCAGGTTCAGCGCCGGGTCGGGGGTCTGCACCTGCAGGCGGCCCAGCACCTGATCCCAGCCCGCGCGGGCCGCGGCCAGCGCCCGATCGGTCCCGCCCGGCGCGGCCGCCTCGCGCAGCACGTCGCCGATGTCGTCCTGCGGGGCGTTGGCAAGAACCAGCGTCGTCTCGGCTGCCTGGCCCGGCTGCAGGACCAGCGGGATGCGCAGGGCAAGGCAGGGATCGCCCGCCGCGTCCTCCTGCGGCCATGATTGCAGGGCGGCGGGATGGCGCAGGTCCCCGAAGCGGCCGACGAAACCCGCGCGGTCGCCGCAATGGGCATCCGCCGGGCGGTCGCAGGCAAGCGCCGTGATCCGGTCCGCATGTTCGGTCGAAAAGGCGTTCCGCGCCAGGGCCGCGTTCAGCAACGGGTCGAAGAACGTCTGCACCATCGGGGCCGTGCGGGTGCGGTCGGTGCCCAGCACCAGTTCCGCGAAAGCGACAACCTGCAGGTTCAGCACCCGCCCGCTGCGGTTCGTGACCGTCAGCCGGGTCAGCCGCGCGGGGGCTTCCTCGGCCAGCGTCATGACGGCCTCGACCGTCACCCAGCCGTAATCGGCGGTGAAGCGGGAATAGCCCAGCCCATGGGCGATCTCGTGGACGGCCGCGGGATCGTCCGACAGCCCGAGAAAGGGCGTCGCCGTGCGGCCGGTGGAGGGATCGTGGATCAGCAGCGCCTCGCCGGGGCGGTTCGTCACCGGGTCGTTCGACCAGGGCGTGATCTGGTAGTCGCGCGAGTTCACCGCCCAGGTATAGGGCGCCCCCTCGGCCGAGACATGGAAGCCGAAATCCTCGCGCGCGATCACGTTGATCCATGGGTGCGGGGTCGGGCGGTCATGACCCAGCCGCAGGATGTATTCGCGCCCGTCCGGCGCAAAGCCCCCGAAGCCGTTCCAGAACATCAGCGGCGAGGTCGAGGGCTCGGCCGGCTTCGGGTCGCGCCGGTCGATCAGCACCGGCGCCCGATTGCGGGGCAGGGCGGCGGGCACCGCTTCGCGCAGGCGGTCGATCTGCTCGGCCAGCCGCCCGTTGCGGGTGTGCAGCATGATCCGCGCGGCCGAGACCAGCGTGTCGAAGCTGGCCTTGCTGATCTGGTCGCGGCGAACCGCGTGGACATGGCGGGGGGCGTCCGGCCCCGCGGCCTGCCAGGCGGTGTCGACCAGCATCTGGATGGCGTGCTGCAGGTCCTGCACATAGCTTGACGCGCGTTCGTTCAGGATCACCACGTCGTGGGCCACGCCGCGATGGCGCAGGAACTCGTGCATCCTGAGCACCTCGCGCAGGATCGGCAGGTCGGCCTCGTCGTCGGTGCGCAGAAGCAGGATCGGGTCATCGCCGGAAATGCCCATCGGCCACAGGTCCGACTGCGACCCCAGTTCCGTCCGCCGCTTGGGCGTTGCGGCCAAGCGCAGGTCGGGCCAGACCAGCAGGGCGGCGTAAGAGCGGAACAGCTTGGCCTCGTCCAGCGTGACGTGCAGGTGGCGCAACTGGACCTGCGAATAGGTCCAGGCCAGCCGCAGCTCGTGTTCGAAGACGGCAGGGCGGGCGAAATGCGCGGCCATGCGGTCGCGTTCCTCAGCCGTGTCGGCCATCAGCGTCCAGAAGACCAGCGAAACGCTTTTGCCCGCGGGCACCCGCACCCGGCGGCGGATCGCGAAGACCGGGTCCAGCGTATGACCCTGCGCCCCCGTCAGCGTGGCGCCGCGGTCGAGTGCCGCGGGATCGCGGATGCTGCGCCCGCGCCCGATGAAGGCGCGGCGGTCGGTTTCGGCCTCGGCCCCCGGGGTGATCGCGCCCTCGGGTCCGGCGACCAGATGGGCCATGTGGACCGAACGGCCCCGGGGGTCGCGCGGCCGCCGGTCGGCGGCGATCAGCGTGCCGCCGTCGCGGATTTCCGTCTGCACGAACATCTTGGAAAACGCCGGATGGGCCCGGTCCGAGGCCGGGTTGTCCAGCACGATCTCGCCATATGACGTGATCTCGATCGTCTTGTCGGACCCCGAGCGGTTCCGCAGCGTCAGCCGCCGCCCGTCGGCATGGCCGCCCGCGGCGGCGATGACCTCGAGCCGGCTTTCGATGGCATTGGCGGTCTTGAGGAACTCGGCCTTGTGGTCGGCGAAGACGACGCTGGACCGTTCGTCGGTGCCCGAGCAGGGGGAATGGGTGGCCGACCACCATTCGCCCGACTGCATGTCGCGCAGGAAGACGAAGATGCCGCCGTCGTCCATCGTCGGATCGGGCGACCAGCGGTTCAGCGCCACGCCCCCCAGCATCGACCGCCCGGCGCCGGTCGAGGACAGGATCGTCGAGAAGGGGCCGTTCGACAGCAGCGCGACCTCGCGGTCGGCGCGGGCGGGTTCGTCCACGGCGGTCAGCGTGTCGCCGTTGCCCGCGGTCCCGCGCCGGCCCGCCGCGCTGGTGGACGGGGTGCGCGTCACCGGCGTGATGTCGCGCGGCGATTTTTCCTGCAGCAGCAGTTCCGAGGCGCGGACCACCGGATCGGCGTGGAAGCGTTCGCGGTGGATGCCGTCCATCACCGTGTTGGCGATGGCCATGATCGACATGCCGTGGTGGTGCGCCATGACGTTGCGGACGATCTCGTGCTTGCGGCCCTCGCGCAGGCGCGCAGGGGCGAAGTCGACGGCGTCGTAGAAGCCATAGGCGCCTTCTGCGCCCATCTCGCGCAGGCGGGCGAGGTTGCGGGCGGCGTCATGCGGGCGGATCTGGGCGGCCAGGATCGTGGCATAGGGCGCCACCACATATTCACCGTAGGCCCGCTTCAGCGCCAGGACCGGCACCCCGAAGGCGTAATACTGGTAGTTCATCTGCCGGTCGCGGGCGTTGAAGGCGCTTTCCGAGATGCCCCAGGGCAGCCCTTGGGACCGGCCCCAGTCCATCTGGACCTGCACCGCCATCATGTTGGAATGGTTCAGGATGCCACCCTGCCGTTCCTTCAGCAGTAAGGGCGGCATCAGGTATTCGAACATGCAGCCCGACCAGGACAGCAGCGCGCCCTGGTGCCCGACCGTGGCGAAGGGGCGGCCCAGCCGCGCCCAGTGTTCCTTGCTGATGTCGCCCTTGGCGATGGCGAGGAAGCTGGTCAGCCGCGCCTCGGACGCCAGCAGGTCATAGGAGCTTTCGTCGAGCTGGTCGTCCAGCGGCCGGTAGCCGATCGACAGCAGCATCTTGTCCTTCTGCACGAACAGGCCGAAGTCCATCCCGAAGGCCAGCGCCCGGGCGCGTTCCGCCAGCAGCCGGGTCCGCAGCATGAAGACCTCGATCGCCTCGCGCCCCTCGGGGGCGGGGGTCATCACGTCGCGGGCGTCGCGTTCCAGCAGTTGCGCCCAGGCCAGGACCTCGGCGGCCTCGCCCCGGGTGGCGGCGTCCAGTTCGGCGGAAAGCCGGGTGATCTCGGCGGCGCGGGTGGTCAGTTGCGCAGCCGCGATCGGGTCCGAGACGGGGCTGCCGTTGGTCTGGTCCAGCGCCGCCTGCATCCCCGCCACGGCGCCGTCCAGCGCCGTGCGCAGGTCGCGCAGGCTGCGCTGGCCCCGGCCCAGCGCGTCGAGTTCCAGCGCCAGGTTCGCCAGCGCGTCCTTGAGGCCACCGGTGCGCCGCCGGCGGACCGAAGGGGCGTCGTCGGCCCAGACCCGCAGCCCCGCCGACAGCGCGATCAGAAGCCCCGCGAGGTTGCCGCTGTCCACTGCCGAGACATAGGGGGCGGGCAGAACGGCAAGGTTGCGGGTGTCGTACCAGTTGAAGAAATGGCCGCGGAAGCGGGCCATCCGTTCCATCGACGAGATCGTCGCGTCGATGCGGTCCAGAGCCGTGTCCAGCCCGATCCAGCCGAAGTCGCGGGCCGACATCACCGACATCAGGTAAAGCCCGATGTTGGTGGGCGAGGTGCGCTCGGCCAGCTTCGGCTCGGGGTCGGCCTGCCAGTTGTCGGGGGGCAGGTGGTTCGTCTCGGGGCCGACGAAGGCCTCGAAATAGCGCCAAGTCCGGCGGGCAATGCGGCGCAGCTCGGCTTCATCCGCGGGGGGGACGATCAGCCGGTCCTCGGTTTCCAGGGGGCGCGAGGCGCGGTCCATGATCCAGGGGGCGGCGATCCAGATGCCGCCGATCACCAGCGCCACCGGCAGCGCGACCGGGTTCAGGACCGCGGTGGCAAGGATGCCCAGCGCGCCGATGGCGGGCGATGCGGCCATGCGCCGGTATTCGCCCCGGACGCCGTCGCCTGCCGCCCGCTCCAATTCGCGGGCGGTGCGCCATTCCAGCAGGTTGCGGCGGCTCACGAACATCCGCCACAGCGCCCGCCCGATGGCGTCCACCGAGGCCACCGCCCGGTGCGCGGCGGTCCCCAGGCGCAGGCCGAGCTGGGTTATGTAGGTCATGAGGTCGCGCCCCATGTGGCGCAGGTGATAGTCCCAGGACACGCCATAGCCGGGACGGAAGATCCGCATGTCGATCTGCAGCACGGGCACCAGCGCCACCAGCAGGATCAGCGCCGCCTGCCACAGGATCGGATAGGCGCCCGGCAGCATCAGCCAGCCCGCGACCGAACCCGCGACCCAGAAGGGCGTGACCAGCGACCGGCGCAGGTTGTCCACCATCTTGAAGCGCGACAGCCCTGACAGCCCGTTGCGGGGATCAAGGATCAGCGGAAGCAACTGCCAGTCGCCGCGCGTCCAGCGATGCTGGCGGCTGGCCTCAGTGGCGTAGCGGATGGGGAAGTCCTCGACCACCTCGACATCCGTGACCAGCGCGCTGCGGGCCAGGCTGCCTTCCAGCAGGTCGTGGGACAGGACCGCGTTTTCCCGGATGCGGTCGCCGATGGCCCGTTCAAAGGCGTCCACGTCGTAGATGCCCTTGCCGGTGAAGCTGCCTTCCCCGGCAAGGTCCTGGTAAAGGTCCGAGACGGTGAAGACATAGGGGTCAAGCCCCCGGTTGGCCGAGAAGATGCGCTGGAAGACCGAGGCCTCGGCCCCCGTCGTCAGCGAGGGCGTGACGCGCGGCTGCATGATGCCGTAGCCGCGGATCACCACCCCGTCCTCGCGGTGGACGGGGCGGTTCACGGGATGCGCCATCTTGCCGGCCAGGGCGCTGACGGTGTCGCGCGGCAGGCGGGTGTCGCTGTCCAGCGTCACCACATAGCGGATGCCCTCGGGGGGCGTCGGGCCGGTCGGCAGGAAGCTGGTGCCCTCGTACCCGCGCAGAAGCTGGTTCAGCTCGGCCAGCTTGCCGCGTTTGCGTTCCCAGCCCATCCAGACGCCTTCCGACGGGTTCCACTGGCGCCTGCGGTGCAGAAGGAAGAAGCGCCGGATGCCGCCGTGGTCATAGCGCTCGGCCAGCGCGTCGATGCGGGCACGGGCATGGGCCAGCAGCCGCTCATCGTCGGGAAGGGACTCGGTCGGGGCATCCTTCCAGTCCGACAGCAGTGCGAACGAGACATCGCCCAGGGGGTTCGCCAGGTAGTGCGATTCCAGCATGCCCGCCAGTTCGTCGATGGCGTCGACCGAGGTGATCATGCCGGGGATGACGACCAGCGTGCGCGATTCCGGCGGCACGCCCGCGCGGAAATCATAGGCGGGCAGGCGCTGCGGCGGGATCACCCGCGCGGCGATGAACGAGATCGCCTGCATCGCCGTGTCGGACGCGGGCAGAACCGCCAGCGCCAGCAGCAGCGCCACCTGCCAATCCGCCAGCCCGAACGAGGGCAGCGCGTGGCTCAGCGTCGCCACCAGCATCGCGGTGATGGCCAGCAATGGCAGCGCCAGCACCCACCATCCTGCCCCCTGCGCGGGCTGCGCCAGGCGCTCGACCGGGCGCGGGCGATAGCCGCAGGCCCGGCGGAAGTCCCGTCGCCGGGCCCCGACCAGAAGATGGCCGACCGCGGTGCGGCTGCCGGCGGGCTCGCCCTGCGCCGAGGCGTCGGCGCGGCCCTGGTCGATGGCGCGCTGGGCGACCTGCATCTCGGTCAGGTCCGAGCGGCGGGCGATCCGCTCGATGGCGCTGCGATAGTCCGCGCGGGTGGCCTGGTCGAGCCGGTCGAACTCGGTCGCGCGGCTCAGCAGGGCATCGACGTGGCTGACGCCCTCGAACCAGTCGAGCCAGTCGATCTCGCCCATGCGGCGCAGGCTGCGGATGATGTTGCCGACGGTGACGTTGCCGCGCGACTGGCGCGCATATTCGGCCTGCACGGCGCGGTCGCCTGCCCCGGCGCTGCCGAGCCGGCGTTCCAGCGCCTTCAGCGCCGCCTGCGCCTCGGCGCCGCCGTCGCGCAGGCGATAGAACAGTTGTGCGGCCACGGTGTCGTCGATGACAAGGTCGCCATGGCGGTCGATGACCGCGGCGGCGGCGCGGCTGCCCTCGATTTCGGCCAGCTCGTCGGCGATGGCATTGGCCAGCACCCGGCGGTCGCGGGCCTGCGCCACCCGGTCCGACAGCCGCCGCAGATTCTCGACCAGCACATAGCGCAGGAAGGTCGGCACCGCCCAGAGTTCGGCGATGTCCAACACCGCGACCGACTGGTAGCCGCGCAGGAACTCGGTCAGGCCGTCGCCGGTGATTTCCGAGTTCGTCAGCGCCACGAAGAGCCAGGCGATCACCAGGCTGCGGGGCGCGGTGCCGCCGCCGGACAGCTCGACCTCGGGCAGGCGCCTGAGGAAGTCGGGGCCGAAGGCCTGCCGCAACTGGCGCAGGTTTTCCTCGACCATGTGGTGGTTGTCGATCAGCCATTCGGCGGCGGGGGTGATCGCCTCGTCGCTTTCATCGGCGGCGACCGTTTCCAGGTAGTTGCGCCGGATCGCGGCCTGGTTGTCGATCAGCCGCCGAATCGGCCGCTCGGGCGCGTCGGCCAGATCCGGCCGCAGGGTCGAGGCAAGCTCGCGCCCCGCGTCGTGCAGCGACCGCCCGGTCCAGATGTCCCGCCGGATCGGCCTGGGCATCGCGGGCCAGGACGAGGGAAGCCCCTGTCCGCGCACGCCGTCCCGGTCGCCATTCCGCGCCAGCAGGCCCAGGAAGGCCCTGCCGCCTTCGGGGCGACGCCCACGCGCGATCCGTGATCTGTGTCTGGCCATGTCCTGTCCCGGTTGATTGTGCCTGCGACCCTAGGCGGCGCTGGGGAAAGCACAAGCCCGCGGCAGAGTTCCCGGCGCGCTTCTCCTGCCGCGGGCCCCTGTTGCGCCCGTCACAACTGCGCTATGGCACCGCTGTCAGCCTGAACGCCGCAAGGAATTGTCCCCGATGACCGCGCTTTCCGATCCTGCCCTTTCCCCGGCCACCGACATCCGCAGCGTGACGGCCCGTCCGTTCGAGGGGCAGAAGCCCGGCACCTCGGGCCTGCGCAAGAAGACCCGCGTCTTCATGCAGCCGGGCTACCTGGAAAACTTCACCCAGTCGATCTTCGATGCCATCGGCGGGCTGGCCGGGAAGACGCTGGTGCTGGGCGGCGACGGGCGGTTCTTCAACGACCGGGCGATCCAGACCATCATGCGGATGGCCGCCGCCAATGGCGCGGCCCGGGTGATCGTGGGGCAGGGGGGGATCCTCTCGACCCCCGCCGCGTCGAACCTGATCCGCATCCGCAGCGCGGATGGCGGGATCATCCTGTCGGCCAGCCACAACCCCGGCGGCGAGGACGAGGACTTCGGCATGAAGTTCAACGGCCCGAACGGTGGCCCTGCGCCCGAATCCCTGACCGATGCGATCTTCGCGCGGACGGGCGCGATCACGGAATACCGCACCCTCGACACGCCGGACCTTGACCTGTCGGCCCTGGGCGAGCGTCGGCTTGGCGGCATGGTGGTCGAGGTGATCGACCCCGTGGCCGACTACGCCGCCTTGATGGAGCAACTGTTCGACTTCGACGCGATCCGGCGGCTCTTCGCCTCGGGCTTTTCGATGCGCTTCGACGCCATGCACGCGGTCACCGGACCCTATGCGCGCGAGATCATCGAGCGCCGGCTGGGCGCTGCCTCTGGCACGGTCGTCAACGCAGTCCCGCTGCCGGATTTCGGCGGTGGCCACCCGGACCCAAACCCGGTCTGGGCCAAGGATCTGGTCGACCTGATGATGGGGCCGGATGCCCCGGACTTCGCCGCCGCCTCGGACGGGGACGGGGACCGCAACATGATCCTCGGGCGCGGGATCTATGTCACGCCCTCGGACAGCCTTGCGGTGCTGGCGGCGAACGCGCATCTGGCGCCGGGCTATGCCAAGGGGATCAGCGGCATCGCCCGGTCGATGCCCACCAGCCGCGCCGCCGACCGGGTGGCCGCAGCCTTGGGCATCGAGATGCACGAGACGCCGACCGGCTGGAAGTTCTTCGGCAACCTGCTGGACACGGGCCGCATCACCATCTGCGGCGAGGAAAGCGCGGGCACCGGGTCCGACCATGTGCGGGAAAAGGACGGGCTCTGGGCGGTGCTCTTGTGGCTGAACATTCTTGCCGTCCGCCGCCAGCCGGTGGCCGGGATCATGACGGCGCATTGGGCCGAATACGGCCGCAACTACTATAGCCGCCACGACTACGAGGCGGTGGCCTCGGATCGCGCCAATGCGCTGGTGGACCGGCTGCGGGGGATGCTGGCCGCGCTGCCGGGGCAGGTGTTCGCGGGCCTGAGGGTGCAGGCGGCGGATGATTTCGCCTATCTGGACCCGGTGGACGGCTCGACCTCGGCGCATCAGGGTATCCGCGTGATGTTCGAGGACGGCAGCCGCGTGGTGCTGCGCCTGTCGGGCACGGGGACCGAAGGGGCGACGCTGCGGGTCTATCTGGAACGCTATGCCGGGACGGACCAGCCCCATGACCTCGACCCCGACCGGGCGCTGGCGCCCGTGATCGCGGCAGCCGAGGAACTGGCGCTGATCCGCGAACACACGGGCCGCGACCGTCCCGACGTCACGACCTGACCGGCGGCGGCACCAACAACCTTCAACCAGACCGGCCTTGCCGGAGGGTCACGAAAGCGTCACCCTGTCGCCATATGGCATTCGACAGCGTCCCGGCGGCGCTGTAATCGGCACCGGGCGCGCTTGTGGAAAAAGGAACGAGTCATGCGGATTGCGGTTCTCGGCGGTGACGGCTTCGTGGGCTGGCCCACCTCGCTGCACCTGTCCAACCTGGGCCACGAGGTCCATATCGTAGACAACCTGTCGCGCCGCTGGATCGACACGGAACTGGGCGTGCAGTCCCTGACGCCGATGGATTCGATCCAGGAACGCTGCCGCATCTGGAAGCAGGAAAGCGGCAACGTGATCCATTTCCACCTGCTGAACCTCGCCAAGGAATACGAGCGGCTGAAGCAGTGGCTGGCCGATCACAAGCCCGACGCCGTGATCCATTTCGCCGAACAGCGCGCCGCGCCCTATTCGATGAAGACCGACCGCCACAAGGTCTACACGGTGGACAACAACGTCAGCGCCACACACAACCTGCTGGCGGCGCTGGTGGAAACGGGCATCGACGCGCATCTGATCCATCTGGGGACGATGGGCGTCTATGGCTATTCCTCGGTCGGGGCGCCGATCCCAGAAGGCTATCTGGATATCGAGATCGACACGCCTTCGGGCAAGAAGCCGCAGCAGATCCTGTATCCGACCCGCCCCGGCTCGGTCTACCACATGACGAAAAGCCTCGATCAGATCCTGTTCCAGTTCTATGCCCAGAACGACGGGCTGCGTATCACCGACCTGCACCAGGGGATCGTCTGGGGCACCCACACCGACCAGACCCGCCGGCATGAGCAGCTCATCAACCGCTTCGACTATGACGGCGACTACGGCACGGTGCTGAACCGTTTTCTCATTCAGGCTGCCATCGGCTATCCGCTGACGGTCCACGGCACCGGCGGCCAGACCCGCGCCTTCATCCACATCCAGGACTGCGTGCGCTGCATTGAACTCGCGCTGGGGGATGCGCCCAAGGCGGGCGAGCGGGTCAGGATCTTCAACCAGATGACGGAAACGCACCGCGTCCGCGACCTCGCCCATCTGGTCGCGCGGATGACGGGGGCCGAGGTGCGGATGCTGCCGAACCCCCGCAAGGAAGCCGACGAGAACGACCTGATCGTGAAGAACGACCAGTTCCTGTCGCTGGGCCTGAACCCGATCACTCTGCAGGAGGGCCTGCTGGCCGAGGTCGTGGACGTGGCGCGCAAGTATGCCCACCGCATCGACCGCTCGCGTGTGCCCGCCGTCAGCGCCTGGACCAAGGACATCGCCAAGCGCGTCGACCACGACCCCGAGGGCAAGAAGCTCAAGGCCGTCTGATGCAAGGCCTGACGCCGGACCGCCCCGCGCGGTCCGACCGCGCCTTTGTCACGCTGGTGACGAACGCCGACTATGCGCTGGGCGCGAAGGCGCTGGTGCGCTCCATCGTGCTGTCGGGAACGCAGGCGGACATCTGCGTCCTGCATACCGACGTGGCCGAGGCTGGGCTTGCGCCACTGTCGGCCCTCGGCGCCCGGCTGGTCCGCTGCGAGTTGCTGCCGACCTCTCCCGAGTTCAACGCGACCCATGCGAAGGCCGCGCTGCACGGCCGCGCGGCTTTCACCAAGGGCGAGAAGCCACCCTTCCACACGCCTTTGGACAACTTCGCCAAGCTGCGGCTGTGGCAATTGGACTACGAGCGGGTTGTCTTCATCGACGCAGACGCGCTGGTGCTGCAGAACGTGGACAAGCTGTTCGACTATCCGCAGTTCTGCGCCGCGCCGAATGTCTATGAAAGCCTCGCGGATTTCCACCGGATGAACTCGGGCGTCTTCACGGCGCGCCCCTCGCAGGCGACCTTCGAGGACATGCTGGCGAAGCTGGATCTTCCGGGCGTGTTCTGGCGGCGGACCGACCAGACCTTCCTTGAGCATTATTTCCCCGACTGGCACGGCCTGCCGGTGTTCTTCAACATGCTGCAATATGTCTGGTTTGCCATGCCGGACCTGTGGCGCTGGCAGGACGTGAAGATCCTGCATTTCCAGTATGAGAAGCCGTGGCAGGACCACGCCAAGGCCGACCGGGTCCGCCCGCTGATCGACCTCTGGCGCGCCTATGCAGGCGACGGCCCGGTGCCCGACCCGCGCAGCCTGTCCGATCCCGCATGAGGATCGCCCTGACCGGCGCGAGCGGCCTCGTCGGTCGCTTCCTCCTCCGCGCCTTCCGGGCCGAGGGGCACGAGGTCGAGACGCTGCCCGGCTGGCGCTTGGGCCAGCCCGCGCCGCTGGAAGGCTGCGCGGCGCTGGTCCATGCCGCCTTCGCCCATGTCCCCGGCAGGTATCGCGGCGGCGAGGGCGACGACCCGGAGCGTTTCGTGGCGCTCAATCGGGACGGCTCGCTGCGGCTGTTCGAGCAGGCGAGGGCGGCGGGGGTGGGTCAGGTGGTCTTCCTGTCATCCCGCGCCGTCTATGATGCGCTGCCCGCAGGGACGCCCCTGCCGGATGGCACGCCTGTCGCGCCCGAAAGTCTCTATGGCCAAGTGAAGGCAGAGGCCGAGGCGGGCCTTGCCATCCTAGACGGCGAGGGTTTTGCCACGGCCAGCATCCGCGCGACCGGCATCTATGGCCCGGGCAATGGGCACAAGTGGACGGGCTTATTCGCGGATTATCTTGCAGGCCGTCCGATCGCATCGCGCCGGGCGACGGAACTGCATGGCGACGACCTCGCCGCCGCGATCCTGCTGGTGCTGCGAAACGGCGGCCACGGCGCCTTCAACGCCTCGGACCTCGTGCTCGATCGCCATGACCTTTTGGCCGAGGTGCAGCGGCTGACCGGTTGCGCTCATCCGCCGCCGCCTCGCGCCGACACAGCCGTTTCCGTGATGAGTTGCGAACGCCTTGCCGCAATGGGCTGGCAGCCGGGCGGCTGGCCCAGGCTGCGGGACAGCCTGCCGGGCATGGTCGTTTCGGACAGTTCTTGATTATCCCGCGGAGCTGGCAAATGCCTGGGCGGGTCCAGTGAACCGTTGTCAGTGAGACAGGGGCGAAGCCCGAGGGGGGTCGCAAGGCCCCCGGTCCGTCGGTGCCGCCCCAGCATCCGGCGCGGCCCCGCCCAGCAGCGCGGTCAGCTCGACCGCGGCCTGCGCCACCAGTGTCCCCAATGGCCCCAACCGGTCGTCCGTCAGCCGCCCCGCCGCGCCCGAGATCGAGATGGCGCAGGCGGCCTCGCCCAGTGGCGACCACACCACGGCGGCAAGGCAGCGCATCCCGAGGTTGAACTCCTCGTCGTCGAGCGCCCAGCCGCGCCTGCGGGTGCGCTCGATGTCGGCCAGCGCCGCGTCGCGCGTCCGCAGGCTTTTCGAGGTCAGCGGCGGCAGGCCCGCGCGGTCGGCCAGCGCCAGCACGTCCTCGTCGCGCCAGGTGGCCAGGATCGCCTTGCCCATGGCCGAGGAAAACACCGGCACCCGCCGCCCCGGCGGCGACAGCGCCCGGCGGATCTCGCGGCTTTCGACCTGGCTGACCGTCACCAGATGGTCGTCGTCCAGAATCCCGAGGTTCGCCGTCTCCCGCGTCGCGTCTCGCAGCCGGCGCAGCAGCGGCAGGGCAGGCGCCACGAAGCTGAGCCTGCGGCCATAGGCCATGCCCACGGAAAAGGCGTCGCGCCCTACGTGCCAGGCCGAGGCGGCGGGTTCGAACTGCGCGAAACCCTGCTGCTCCAGCGTCGTCAGCAGGCGATGCGCGGTGGACACCGGCAACCCCGCCGCCCGCGCGAGGTCACTCAGCCGGCTGCCGTCGCCTTGCGCCAGCAGCCGCAACAGCGTCAGCGCGCGGCTGACCGACTGAACCCCACTCTCCGCCATAAGTCTTCCTCCGTTTGCCGCATGATGGAAAAGATCGCCGGAGTTGTCACGTTTTTCCAGTCGGCCTGCTATCCATCCTGCTGCACTGATGGAGGGTTGAAGATGACCGATCACGTTGAGCGCGCCGGTTTGCAGGTGGCGGCCCCTCTGGCCGAGCTGGTCGAAACGGACCTGCTGACGGGCGGAGTCACGCCCGACGCCTTCTGGAAAGGCTATGCCGCCCTGCTGCGCGAGCTTGCCCCCGAGAACCGCGCCCTGCTGCAGCGGCGCGACGAGCTGCAGGCGCAGATCGACGACTGGCACCGCGCGCGCCGCGGCCAGCCGCATGACGCCGAGGCCTACCGCGCCTTCCTGCGCGAGATCGGCTATCTGGTGGAGGAGCCCGCGCCCTTCACCATCGGCACCACCGATGTGGACCCCGAGCTGGCGCAGGTCGCGGGGCCGCAGCTTGTCGTCCCGATCAGCAATGCCCGCTTTGCCCTGAACGCGGCGAACGCCCGCTGGGGCTCGCTTTATGATGCGCTCTACGGCACCGACGCGCTGCCGGGAAAGGCGGCTCCGGGCGGCTATGATGCCGGGCGCGGCGCGCAGGTGATCGCCTGGGCGCGCAAGCACCTCGATTCCGTGGCGCCGCTGGACGGCGCCTCTTGGGTCGACATCACGGGCATGAAGGCCGAGGGCGGCCGTTTGGTCCTGTCCACCGGTGCGGGCAAAACCTCGCTTGCCGATCCGGCGCAATTCGCGGGCACCAGCGGCGAGGACGTGTTCCTACGCGTGAACGGGCTGCTGATCCGGCTGAAGGTGGACCGCAGCACGCCCATCGGGCGCGACGACAAGGCGGGCATCTCGGATGTCATCCTGGAAAGCGCCCTGACCGCCATTCAGGACTTCGAGGACTCGGTCGCCGCCGTCGATGCCGAGGACAAGGTTTCCAACTACCGCAACTGGCTGGGCCTGATGCGCGGTGATCTGGCCGAAACCTTCGAGAAGGGCGGGCGGCAGATGACGCGCCGACTGGCCCCTGACGTGACCTACACCGACCGCCAAGGGAACGAGGTCACCCATCCCGGCCGCGCCGTGCTGCTGGTCCGCAACGTGGGCCACCTGATGACCACCGACGCCGTGATGCTGGACGGGCAGGAGACGCCCGAGGGCATCATGGACGCCCTGATGACCGTCGCCGCCGCGGTGCATGACCTGCAGGCCAGGCGGAACTCGCGCACCGGCTCGATCTATGTCGTGAAGCCCAAGATGCACGGGCCGGAGGAAGTGGCCTTCGCTGAGCGGCTTTATGCCGGGGTGGAACGCATCCTCGGCCTGCCTGCCAACACCGTGAAACTGGGGGTGATGGACGAGGAGCGGCGGACCTCGGCCAACCTCGCGGCCTGCTTGAAGCAGGTGAAGGACCGGGTGGTCTTCATCAACACGGGCTTCCTCGACCGGACCGGGGATGAGATCCACACCTCGATGGAAGCCGGGCCGATGGTGCCCAAGGGTCGCATGAAGGACCAGGCGTGGCTTGGGGCCTATGAGGCCGGGAACGTGGACACCGGCCTTGCGCTGGGGCTGGCCGGTAGGGGCCAGATCGGCAAGGGGATGTGGGCCAAGCCGGACGACATGGCCGACATGCTCAAGGCCAAGATCGCCCATCCGCAGGCGGGCGCGAACACCGCCTGGGTGCCCTCGCCTACCGCCGCCACGCTGCACGCGACGCATTACCACCAAGTCTCAGTGCATGACGTGCAGGAGCAGTTGCGCTCGCGCGAGAAGCCCTCGCTGGATGCACTGCTGACGCCGCCGCTGCTGGGGGGCGCGAACCTTTCGCCCGACGAGGTCGCATATGAGATCGACAACTCCTGCCAGTCGATCCTCGGCTATGTCGTGCGCTGGGTGGACCAGGGGATCGGCTGCTCCAAAGTCCTCGACTACGAGGACGTTGCGCTGATGGAGGACCGGGCGACCCTGCGGATCTCGGCCCAGCATCTGGCGAACTGGCTCAAGCACGGGATCATCACCGAACGCCAAGTGCAGGATTCGCTGGCCCGCATGGCCGAGAAGGTGGACCGCCAGAACGCGGGCGATCCGCTGTACAGAGCGATGGCCCCGGCGCTGGACGGCCCCGCCTTCAACGCGGCGCGCGACCTGATCCTGAAGGGGGCCGCGCAGCCCTCGGGCTATACGGAACCGCTGCTGCACGCCGCGCGCCGGGCGGCCAAGGCCGCGGCCTAAAGCAGCCACTCGATCGGCAACCGGCCGATCAGCCACAACAGCCCGCGCTGCGCGAAATTGGTGCCGGGTTCGCGGCGGTGGACGGTCCCGGGGTCGTCCACCGCCGGTTCGTGCCAGACCAGCCGTCCCCTCGCGTCGCGGCGGGGGCCGTAGCTGACCAGCGGCAGCACCGCGTCCAGCCCCCGGCTGACCTCGGAGGCAAGGCGCGGGCTGTCGATCATCACCCCCATCTCGGTGTTGAAGATGATCGAGCGCGGGTCGAAGTTGAACGAGCCGATGAAGATGCGGTCCCGGTCCACGCAGACGGTCTTGGAATGCAGGCTCGCGCGGGTCGAGGTGCCGGGCGTCCTCGGCTCGCGCGGCAGCTCGCGGGTGGCGCGCAACTCGTACAGCCGCACGCTGCCGTCGATCAGGGCGGGGCGGTATTTCACATAGGCCGAATGGACCACCAGCACGTCCGTCGCCTCCTGCGAGTTCGTCAGGATGCGGACCTGCCGCCCTTCCGCCACAAGCCGGTTCAGCCGCTGGGTGAAGCGGCGGCCCGGCACGAAATAGGCCGAGATGATGTCCACCGAATGGTCGGGGCTGGCGATCATCCGCATCAGTTGCGCGAACATCAGGTCGCGGTTGCGGTGCCGCCCCAGCCCCTTGGCGGGATCGTCGCTGATCAGTGTGACCGGCACCCAGTCCAGCGCCAGCCGTCCTTCGATCATGTCATGCACAAGGGGCCGGGTGACGACCGTCTGGCGGTAAGCCAAGGCGCCCGCGTCGGCCAGCATCGCCTGCAGATCGTCGCGCGCGCTGGAGGCGCCCGGCAGAGGCAGGATCAGTTCGGCGGGATAGGCCGAGCCGCTGGCCCAGTAGCGGTCGAAATCCTCGCCCGCATCCATCGCCACTCGTCCGAGCGCCAGCACGTCGGTGTCAAGATAATGCGGCCCCTCGCCATAGGCGAAGTAGATGTCGCCAATGTTGCGCCCGCCGAGGATCGCGGCGGCGCCATCCGCGATCATCAGCTTGTTGTGCATCCGCCGGTTCAGGCGTCGGAAGTCGAACAGGTATCCCAGCAGCTTGGGCCGTCGCAGGATGAAGGGGTTGAACAGCCGCACCTCGAAATCGGGCAGCGCGTTCAGCGCGGCGAGGTCGGCGTCAAGCCCGGATATGCCGTTGTCGTCCAGCAGCAGCCGGATGCGGACGCCGCGTTCAGCGGCCCGGCGCAGTTCGTCCAGCAGCACCAGGCCGGTCAGGTCGCGCTGCCAGATGTAATA
Organism: Paracoccus sp. (in: a-proteobacteria); assembly: GCF_030536915.1. Classification (GTDB taxonomy): domain Bacteria; phylum Pseudomonadota; class Alphaproteobacteria; order Rhodobacterales; family Rhodobacteraceae; genus Paracoccus. Next base: position 4,758 of record NZ_JAUNPC010000021.1, on the reverse strand, counting down.
CTGCACGTCCAGCGCCCGTTCCGCCTCGCGGATCAGCGAGATGCGTGCGCCGAAGGCGTCCAGCCCGTCATGCAGCGCCGCGACGCCGCTGACTTTCGACCTTGCGCCGCCATGCGCCAGCACCATGCGGCCCAGCGTGGTCGCATCCGACAGCGGCACGGCCCGACTTTCGCGGCGGCCCTTCAGCGAGGGCGGGCGGTAATGAAGATGCAGGACGCCCAGAACGACCGCCGGGACGATGACGAAAAGGGCCGCAAGCTCCATGTCGATGATCCGCGCCGCGGCGCCGTGGCGTTTCGTTCCCTGCGGTCAGGCCAGCGCGCGGGCGATCTCGTCGGCCGAGGCCGCGGTCAGCGTCTTGGCGACTTCCTTGACGAGTTTCTGTTCCAGCATCTTGTGATAGTTCTTCCGCATGACGCCAAGCGTGTTGGGATCGGCAATGATCGCCAGTTCCTGCACCTTGTTCTGCAGCACCATCAGGTTCAGCCGCTCGGTCAGTTGCTTGGCGAATGTCGCCTCGTCCTCGTCGCGGGGGGACGTGTCCTCGGGCTGCCGGCCCTGGCTTTCGTCCTGCAGGTTGGCCGGGCCGATCCGCTCGACCTCCTCAAGCTCGATCCTGAACTTGGCGGTGTTGCGGAACAGCACGGCCTTTTTCCCGTCGGCAACGACGACCAGCGCATCACGAGACAGCATGTTCTTGTCCTCTCGGGTTTATTCCCGGTGAGAACGCCCGCCCGTCACGTCGGTTCCTGTTGCAGCCCGCCGCAGAAGCCGCGGATGCGGGCAATGGCGTCGCTCAGTTGCGCGTCCGACGCGGCATAGCTGATGCGGAAATGCGGCGAGAGGCCGAAGGCCTCGCCGAAGACCACGGCCACGCCGGTCGCGTTCAGCAGTTCCATCGCAAAGGTCCGGTCGTCGGCGATCACCTTGCCCTCGGGCGTGCGGCGTCCGATCAGGCGGGCGATCGAGGGGTAGACGTAGAAGGCCCCCTGCGGAACAGGGCAGTCGATCCCCTCGCACTGGTTCAGGCCCGAGACGACCAGATCGCGGCGGCGCTGGAAGACGGCCCGGCTTTCCGCGATGTAGTCCTGCGGCCCGGTCAGCGCGGCCAGCGCCGCATATTGGCTGATCGAACTGGGGTTCGAGGTCGATTGCCCCTGCACATTCGCCATCGCCTTGATCAGTTCCACCGGCCCCGCGCCATAGCCGATCCGCCAGCCGGTCATCGCATAGGCCTTGCTGACCCCGTTCATGGTCAGGGTGCGGTCCATCAGCTTCGGTTCCACCTGAGCGGGCGTGACGAAGCGGAACCCGTCATAGACGAGATGCTCGTAGATGTCGTCGGCCAGCACCCACACATGGGGATGGCGCAGCAGCACGTCGGTCAGGCCGCGCATCTCGGCCTCGCCATAGCCTGCGCCCGTGGGGTTCGAGGGCGAGTTCAGGATCACCCATTTCGTCTTGGGCGTGATCGCCGCCTCAAGCTGGTCCGGCGTGATGCGATAGCCGTTTTCCAGGCCGCCGATGACGATCACGGGCGTGCCGCCGCCAAGCGTCACCATGTCGGGATAGCTGACCCAGTAGGGCGCGGGGATGATGACCTCGTCGCCGGGGTTCAGCGTCGCCATCAGCGCGTTGTACAGGATCTGCTTGCCGCCGGTGCCGACGGTGATCTGCTGGGGCGTGTAGTCCAGCCCGTTCTCGCGCCGGAACTTGTCGGCCACGGCCCGCTTCAACTCGGGGATGCCGTCCACGGCGGTATAGCGGGTATGGCCCGCGTCGATGGCGGCCTTGCCGGCCTCGCGGATATGGGCGGGGGTGTCGAAGTCCGGCTCTCCGGCCGACAGGCTGACGATGTCGCGCCCTTCGGCGGCCAGTTCGCGCGCCAGGTTCGTCATGGCGATGGTGGGCGAGGGTTTGACGCGGGACAGGGTCTGCGACAGAAAGCTCATCGACGCGCTCCGGGGCTTGGGACGGGGTGGTGATAGGCGTGAGACAGCGTGGCTGCAAGCGCGGGGGGAAAGCGGATGGACGATCACGAGGCCCGGCTGAAGCGGATCACGATGCGAAGCTGGCGGCGCGGCACCCGCGAGATGGACCTGATCCTCGGCCCCTTCGCCGAGGCCGAACTGGCCAGGATGGATGCCGATGCGCTCGACGCCTATGAGAGGCTGCTGGAGGAAAACGACCAGGACCTTTACCCTTGGATCACCGCCCGGCTGTCGGGCGGGACGGCGGGGCCAAAGGACCATGCGGCGATGCTGGACCGGGTCGCGGCCCATGCAAGGGGCCGGCTGCGGGAAATCCGCGGCGCTTAACCGAATCTTGGGAGGTCGGTGTCACTGTGGCGGGAAAGACGCCATACGGAAGATACCGATGACCCGACTCGCCGTGCTGCGCCCTTCTGCCACGCCGCTTCCGCCGCCGGATTACAGCCCACCGGACCTGCTGGAACCTTACCTGCAAAGCATCCAGATCCTCGACCGGCTGCACCGGCTGATGCTGGACCTCATCAAGGATGAATTCGAGCGCCTGCGGCGCGACGACCTGACCCCGGTTCAGACGCTGCTGCTGTTTAACCTGGGCGGGGCCGAGGTTTCCGCGGGCGAACTGCGGTCGCGCGGGATGTATCAGGGCTCGAACGTCAGCTACAATCTCAAGAAGCTGGTGCAGATGGGCTATGTCACCCACCAGCGATGCGAAAGCGACCGGCGGTCTGTCCGCGTGCGGCTAAGTCCTAGGGGAGAGGAAGTGCGCGAGATCGTCGGCCAGATGTTCCTGCGCCATGTCATGGGGCTGGAGGCTTCGGGCATCCTGGACGACCCGCCGCTGCCGCAGGTGAACCTGCAATGGCGCCGGGTCGAACGTTTCTGGGCCGAGCAGATCCGCTACATCTACTGACCCCTCACCAGTGGCCGGTGTTGTCCATGCTGGCCCAGGGCTCCTGCGGCGGCAGGCTGTCGCCCTTCTGCAGCAGTTCGATCGAGACGTTGTCGGGGCTGCGGACAAAGGCCATGTGGCCGTCGCGAGGCGGGCGGTTGATCGTCACGCCACTGTCCATCAGGTGCCGGCAGGTGGCGTAGATGTCGTCCACCTCATAGGCGAGATGCCCGAAGTGGCGGCTGTCCGAGGGCAGGCCCTCGTCGCCGTCCCAGTTGAAGGTCAGCTCGACCGGCGTTTCGGGCTGGCCGGGCGGGGCCATGAAGACCAGCGTATAGCGGCCCTTCTCGTTCTCCACCCGCCGGACCTCCTCAAGGCCCAGTAGGCGGTAGAAACCCATGCTGGCCTCCAGATCCTTCACGCGGACCATGGTATGCAGATAACGCATCGTGCTTCTCCCGTCGTTGGTGCAGCGGCAATGGTGGCACGTGGCCGGTTTAGTCCGCATGATGTGCGAGGGGACACCGAATCCCCTCGCACTATGGAGAAGACCATGTTTGCTACCCATGGCCTCGATCTCCTCATCTTCGCGCTAACGGTCATGCTGGCCTTGGCGAAGCTGATGAAGACGATGATGTGAAAACATCCTCGCCGGGGGCAAGTGTGCCCCCGGCATCTCGATCCATCAAGACCCTATCCCTTCGATCCCTTCTACGGCTCGGGTGCATTCCAGATCGGGCTTTCTTATGGTCTTGCCTGATCGCCGATGGTGGTACGCAGCGGTGCGGATCGTTAGGAACGGAGAAAGACAAGCCGAGAGGACGCCATGCCCCTGACCCCCGAACAGCAAGCCGAGATCGACGAGGCCCGCGCCACCCCGCGTCCGACCCTGCGCGCAGTCAGCGAGGGGATGGAGCGGCACCTGTATGTGGCCCATCCGGTGCTGGACCACGGGCTTCTGCGCGTCATCGACTACATGGGCGACGATTCCGCTATCGTGCAGGCGGCGCGCGTCAGCTACGGGCGCGGCACCAAGGCCGTGTCGAACGACGAGGGGCTGATCCGCTACCTGATGCGCCACTGGCACTCGACCCCCTTCGAGATGTGCGAGGTCAAGTTCCACGTCAAGCTGCCGGTCTTCGTCGCCCGCCAGTGGATCCGCCACCGCACCGCGAACGTGAACGAATATTCCGCCCGCTACTCGATCCTCGACCGCGAGTTCTACATTCCCGCGCCCGAGCAGCTTGCCGCCCAGTCCACGGTGAACAACCAGGGCCGTGGCGCGGTGCTGTCGGGCGACGAGGCGCAGCGCGTCCTGGACATCCTGCGCGAGGACGCGATGCGGTCCTATGACCATTACGAGGGGATGCTGTCGCAGGACGGCCAGCAGGGCCTCGCCCGCGAGCTTGCGCGGATGAACCTGCCCGCGAACATCTATACCCAGTGGTACTGGAAGACCGACCTGCACAACCTGTTCCACTTCCTGCGCCTGCGCGCGGACGCCCATGCGCAATATGAGATTCGCGTCTATGCGGAGGCGATGTGCCGCATTGTGAGGGATTGGGTGCCGCTGGCTTACGCCGCGTTCGAGGACTACCGGTTGGGTGGGGTGTCCCTGTCCGGGAAAGCCGTGGACGTGCTGAAGCGGCGGTTGGCCGGCGAGACGGTCACGCAGGAGACCAGCGGAATGAGCAAGGGCGAGTGGCGGGAGTTCGAGGGGGTTTGGGGATGAGTATCAATCAAATTATCGTGCCGGACAGATATGAGGTTCTGGCACGCAAGTTGGCTTGGGATAGCATTGCGCAGTTGGTGGAGCGTGTGCCTAGGGTCAGGACCCATAAACTTGCTTGAGCGGCGGCTGGCGGCATGATTCAAACT
>NZ_JAUNPC010000210.1 GCF_030536915.1 Paracoccus sp. (in: a-proteobacteria) | reverse complement strand
TGTTGCAGAACTCTGCCCTCGGCAGGGTTTACCGGAGTGGTCCGGCGGGTTGAGGGCCTGCCATGACCAGGCCCGGACCCACCCGCTGCCGCACGACGAACCGGCGGTCCCGCAACGCCGCTCCCAAGCGACGCGGTTTCCTGTCGATCCGGCGGGACAAGGACATGCCAGGGCGCGCGCCATGGGCTGGGCGTCCCGGTCGGCCTCCTGTGTTCTGCGATGCCGCGATGCTGTTCTGCCTCATGGTGAAGGTGCTGTCCGGTCCGGTGCTTCGGCAACCGGCGGGGATGGTGGCGGGCATCCTGCAGATGGCCGCGACCCGACGGGCCGGTGCCCGATCTCTCCACCCTGAGCCGCAGGCGGAAGACCATTCCCGTCGACATGTCGGGCCGCCGTGCGGCCGGGCCCCTTGACCCTGCCGGCGGACAGCGCCGGGATCAGGTTCCCGGGTGATGGCGAGTGGCTTGCCCGCAAGCATGGCACGCATCGCCGCCGCCGGTACCGCACGCCCCACCCGGCAACGGACACCGCCACCGGCGACATCCGGGGCGGGGAGTTCACCTCGAGCCGCGCGGGCGGCAGCCCCGTTCTGCCTGACCTTCCGGATCAGATCCCCCCCGGATGAACAGATCGGCACCGTGATCGGGGATGGCGCCTTCGATGCCCGCAGGTGCCATGCCGCGATCCTCGCACGGGGCGGCACCGCCGTCATGCCGATCCGCGGGACCGGACGCCGCCGGAAGGAGGACTGCCCTGCTGCCAGGGCGCGCAATGACACCCTCCGGACGACTCGGCGCTTCGGCAGGGCCGGTCTCGGAAACGATGGTCGGGCCATCGCGTCCGAAGTCGGATCGAGGCCGGGACGAGATGCCTCACGCCGTTCGGCGAGAGGATCGCCTCACCAGACCCTGACCCTCAGACCGCCGAAATCCACCTCCGCTTCCCATGTCTTCCCCGAGCAAAGCTCTGTCGGAGAGGCGGCGCTCCGTTTCGCGGAACTGCCCAAGGAACGCAGCGAGGGCCGCATCGAGGTGCAGGTCTTCCCCGCTGGCCAGCTTGGCGGCGACGATGCGATCGGGCGCGAACTGTCGCGCGGCACCATCCAGCTGGCCTTCGTCAACCCGAATTCGATGGTGGGGATCGACCCGCTCTTCGACGTCCACATTCCCACCTTCATCGCGCAGAGCTACGAGGAAGCCGAACGCCATCCACCGCACCCTGAACGAGACGATGGAGCGGCACGGGCTGAAGAACCTCGGCTATTTCGAGAACGACTTCCGCGCCATTTCGAACTCGCGGCATCCGGTGGCCTCGGTGGCTGACCTGAAAGGCCTCAAGATGCGGGTGGCGCCCTCGCAGTCGCTGAAGTGGCTGTTCGAGAAGGCGGGCGTGCAGGTCCTCACCCTGTCCTTCCCGGAAATCTTCACCGCGCTGCAGCAGGGCGCGGTGGACGAGCAGGAAAACGGCGTCATCCTGATCGACCAGGCGCGCTTCTTCAAGGCGCAGAAATGCGTCACCCTGTCGAACCATTCGCATATGATGTCCGGCATCATGCCGCTTTGGCTGAATAGCCTCATGTTTTGTGGACGCCTTCTTCGCTAACTTTGAGGCAAGGAGGCCATGATGGGCCCAGGCAATTTCACTGACGAGTTCAAGCGCGATGCGGTGGCGCAGATCACGGAGCGGGGCTACCCGGCCAAGGAGGTTTCGGAGCGGCTTAGGGTGAGCACGCATTCGCTCTATGCTTGGAAGCGCAAGCTCGCGAAGGCGGCGTCGGGTGACACGGAGAAGGATGCCGAGATCCGGCGGCTGAAGCGGGAGTTGGCGCGGGTGTCGGAGGAACGTGACATCCTAAAAAAG
>NZ_JAUNPC010000020.1:40637-41710 GCF_030536915.1 Paracoccus sp. (in: a-proteobacteria) | reverse complement strand
ACGTCATGGCTGCCGTCGTAAAAGGCGTTCATCCGCTGGTCGAGGTCGCCCGCCGCAAGCTGGCCGTGGGCGACGATGGTCGAGACCTCGGGGACGTGTTCGCGCAGCCAGTCCTCGACCTCGGGCAGGTCGGACAGGCGCGGGACGACGAAGAAGCTCTGCCCGCCGCGGTATTTCTCGCGCAGCAGGGCCTCGCGGATGGTGACGCTGTCGAACTCGGACACATAGGTGCGGATGGCGAGGCGGTCCACCGGAGGGGTGCCGATGATCGACAGGTCGCGGACGCCTGTCAGGGACAGTTGCAGCGTGCGGGGAATCGGCGTCGCGGTCAGGGTCAGGACGTGGATGTCGGACCGCAGTTCCTTGAGCCGTTCCTTGTGGGCCACACCGAAATGCTGTTCCTCGTCGATGATCAGCAGGCCGAGGTTCTTGAACTTGACGCCTTTCGCCAGCACCGCATGGGTGCCGACGACGATATCGACCGAGCCGTCCGTCAAACCGGCCCGAGTCGCCGCGGCGTCCTTGGTGGACACGAAGCGCGACAGCGGCCGCACGTTGATGGCAGTGCCCCGGAACCGCTCGGCGAAGCTGCGGTAATGCTGGCGGGCCAGCAGCGTCGTCGGCGCGACCACGGCGACCTGCATCCCCTGCGAGGCCGCGATGAAGGCCGCGCGCATGGCGACCTCGGTCTTGCCGAAGCCCACGTCGCCCACGACGAGCCGGTCCATCGGGCGGCCGGCGGAGAGGTCCTCGGCCACGTCCACGATGGCGGCGGCCTGATCGTCGGTCTCGGTATAGGGAAAGCGGGCGGCGAAGGCCTCCCATTCATGATGCTCGGGTTCCAGCACGGGGGCGTTGCGCAGCAGCCGTTCCGCCGCGACGCGCATCAGGCGGTCGGCGATCTGGCGGATGCGTTCCTTCAGCCGCGCCTTGCGGGCCTGCCACGCCCCGCCGCCCAGCTTGTCGAGCAGGCCTTCCTCGTGCCCGTAGCGGGTCAGCAGCTCGATGTTCTCGACGGGCAGGTAAAGCCGGTCGCCGCCCGCGTATTCCAGCGCCACGCAGTCATGCGGCAC